>CALAEB010000268.1 GCA_937890875.1 uncultured Anaerolineaceae bacterium
ACGGTGATTTTCAATCCGGAACCGGGGCATTCCACGATGCCCATTGGGGAATTGCTTTGCCGGGATTCCTTCCTTGATTCGGGTGTCAAAAGGTATGAATACTTGCATAAAAAAATAAATTCATTGTTCTATTTTTATTCATTTGGCTTTTGACACTTCAATCTTCCTTTGTATTGCTGTATTTTCCCGCTTTAACGGACGGAACAGGCAGCAATAAAAAAATTTCGATAGTTCGGTTTCCTGTTCTGTACAGGGAGTGCATACCGGAGAGCGTTTTGATCCAGCGTTCGGTTCCGGATGCAAATCCCTGAGAATAAAAGATATTATTCCAATATAAAAGGACGAGCGTATGAAGCAATTTTCAAAGCAAGAAAAAAGCTGGATTTTTTATGACTGGGCAAATTCGGTCTACGCGACCATTATCATGGCGGCGGTTTTTCCGATCTATTTTTCCGGAGTCGCGGGGAATGCCGGCTACAGCGGTGATGTTTTATGGGGGTATGCCACGTCGATCGCAACGTTTGTCGTCGCCGTCTCCGCGCCGTTTTTAGGCGCGCTGGGCGATTTCAAAGGGATGAAGAAAAGGCTGTTCACGGTGTTCCTGTTGGTCGGGGTGATCTTCACCCTGGTGATGGCGATTACGGACAACCCGATTCTGATGCTGGTAGGATATGGCCTTTCTTACATCGGCTTTGCCGGCGGAAATCTTTTTTATGACAGCTTTTTGACGGATGTTTCCGAAAAAGAGAACATGGACAAAGTTTCCGCTTATGGCTTCGCAATGGGATATTTCGGCGGAAGCACGATCGCTTTTCTGATCTCGATTGCCTTGATTATGTTCGGAAAACATATCGGTATTGACAATACGCTGGCGGTCAAATTATCGGTGGTGCTGACCTCTCTCTGGTGGCTGGTTTTCTCGATCCCGATGCTGAAGAACGTGAAACAGGTCCATTATGTGGATACGCCGAAATCCGAGCTCTTTTCGGGCGCGCTGCGAAATCTGAAAGACACTGTCAAGAGCATTTTCCGGGATAAACGCATGCTGATTTTCATTATCGCTTATTTTTTCTATATTGACGGCGTGGGCACAGTGATCCACATGGCGACGTCTTATGGCAGTACGCTGGGGCTGAATTCTACGATGATGATTTTTGCGCTGCTGCTGACGCAACTGGTCGCCGTTCCCTGCTCGATTTTGTTCAGCCGGTTCTCGAAGTCCATCGGTACAGTCAAAATGCTGCTGATTGGAATTACGATTTATATTTTTGTGTGTCTGGTCGGTTTTTATATGGGTTTTTCACTGGAACCGCACCAGGCAGCGTATGAAGCGGACTTCCGCCAGGTCGTCACTGAGAACCGGGGCGCTTTATCGGATGAGGCGTTTGCCGCGCTCTCTGCGGACGGTTTGTCCGCCCTGTCGGAAGCGGACCGGGCTGATCTGTTCGCTGAAAGTGCGGAGAAAATTGCCGCGCGGTTCCCGGAAGAACAGGCGGAGGTTCTGAACGCCGCCGATGCGGCCGATGCCTTTCTGCGGGACATCCGCCGATTATGACGGTGCGCTGGGATTCTCCACAACACTGTTCTGGATTTTGTCCGTGTTGGTCGGGACTTCGCAGGGCGGAATCCAGGCGTTATCCCGCTCATTTTTCGGCAAGCTGATCCCGGCTGAGAAGTCGAATGAATATTTCGGGTTCTTTGATATCTTCGGCAAGTTCGCTGCGGTCGTCGGACCGGCGCTGTATGCGGTGTTTGCGGATATGACCGGACGCTCTTCGACCGGGATCCTCAGCCTGATTCTGCTCTTCGCGATCGGATGGGTTATTCTGTTCGTCGGACGCAAACAATTTGCAGATCTTCAGGGGTAAGTTTGGCCGGCAAAGAATAAGGTTTCTTATGCAGCGTGAATGACCAACGGCCACCCACGCTGCATAGAAAAATGTATCCGATAATTGAACTATTTTACTTTTGACACTCGAATCATGATAGAAATCGGCGGCGGCATCATTACCGGTCCGCATTCGTGGTAATATCTGATATACCTGATGGAATAAAGGAGTGCCGTATGTTTTCGTTTAACCACTTTAATTTTAATGTTCTGGATCTCGAAAAAAGCCTGAAATTTTATGATGAAGCGCTGGGATTAAAGCCCATTCGGGAGAAAAATGCGGAGGATGGTTCGTTCAAACTGGTGTTTCTGGGAGACGAGAAAACAGATTTCCGGCTGGAACTCACCTGGCTGCGGGACCGCAAAGACCCCTACAATCTGGGTGATCTTGAATACCACCTGGCGATGACTGCCGGTGATTTCGAGGCTGCCCATGAACTGCACAAAACGATGAATGTGATCTGTTATGAAAATGAGAAAATGGGGATTTATTTTATTAACGATCCGGATGGTTACTGGATCGAAATCATTCCGCAAAAATAACGATCACCCTGATTTGAGAAGCTAGGGATAAAATGTGCAATGTCCGGGAACTTTCCCGGACATTTTTGTATAATCAACTGAGACATCCAAAATATACTTCTTTTCCAAAAATATCCTATAATGAATGTAAGGAATGCATTGATTCCAATGCAATAAGGGAGAGTATAGTTATGGAACTGGCAAAAATTACAACGCGCGGTCAAATTACGATTCCGGTCGCAATTCGTAAAAAATTGGGTGTCAAAGACGGAGACAAGGTTGTCTTCATCGAAGAAAACGGGCATATTATTGTGGAGAATGCTGCTATGGTTGCACTGAAAAGTGCACAGGACGCTTTTGCGGGAGAGGCTGAACGGCTGGGCCTAAAGACGGAACAGGATGTTGTAAATATGGTGAAGGATGTGCGCCGCGAGACTTGGGAAGAACGCCATGCGCGTGATGATTGATACCAATGTCCTTATTTCAGCACTCTTGTTTTCTGGTCCGCAGATGAATAGATTGATGTACAAAATTACTGTGGAACATCAACTTGTTCTCTCCTCTTATGTTGTAGATGAGTTAATGAATGTTATCCGGCGAAAATTCAAGGGCAAGCTGCATGTGGTTGATTTATTGTTAAGTCGACTCCCTTATGCGTTTGTTTATACGCCTGACCATCCGGAACCGGGTTTTTTTGAAATACGGGATGAAAAAGACTATCCTGTGCTGTATTCTGCAATTATAGAGGAGGTCGATGTATTTATCACAGGAGATCGGGATTTTGAAGGACTGAATCTGGAGAAGCCAGAAATTCTCAGCCCTTCAAAATTCCTTGAAAAGTATTAGCTAATGGCCGTTTCATTTGGTTGGACTTTTAACATTTGACCGTGAGTACTATCTGTCCAATGGCGACTTTTACATATGCCTGCCTACCTAGGCAGTCTACTATTCCAGGTCCTGTATATTCATTTTTTCGAGTTCTTTTCTCATTTTCATTTTTTCCTGATATCCATAATATATTGCCAAAAGCACAATTGTTGGAATATTATGTAGTAAAAATATGCTAATAATCGCGGCATTTGTAGTTATACTACTTATCATGCCACTATTTACCGCATTATTAACAACTTCTCCGCTTTCTGAAAGTGTTTGCTCTTTTACAGTAAGCGTTGAATAGGTTGGTATGCCTAAAACCACGATTATCGAAAAGACCAGACAAACGAGTGGTAAGACCAATCCTAACCAGCGGTTTTGTTTTTTCGACAAAAATATTTGTAAAGCGATTACACCGGCCAGAATTGCCAGGAAGAAAATGATCACTACAAAAGCATTAAGCATAATTACGCTATCTCCTTTTTTGTCTTTTTATATTCAGACATCAAAATCTTGGCTGTATCAAAATCAATTTTTTCGTTTACAGCCAGTCTTTTAATCAATGCGATATATGGTTCGTTATTGGTAGTCTCACTGATTTTTATTTTCTGTATGAGCTTATCTAAGCGTAATCTGACCGTCGGATAAGTGACCTCATATTGTTTCGCCATCTCTTTCAGAGACCCTGAAGTAAGAAGAAATTTTTTTATAAATACAATGTCTTCATCATCAAGGTTTATCATCCATTCAGGCACAACATCAATTGACACAATATCACCCCTTTCTTTAATTAAATTGAATATTACCATTAATTTAATTAAAGTCAATACTAAATATTATGTTTAAATAAATTTAATTGAGAGTGTGGGTTGCTTGCAGGTAATTGCGGACATTTTTTAATCTGATGCTCGTGTCCCTGATCAATCTCGCTGGCTATGGGAGTTTTATCTATTCCAAATAGGGTTGTGGCTGAGAACTACGGCTGGGATAATATGGAGTAATTCGATTTATGATGTTACAGAGAGAGCTGTTTGATAGATTGGTGATAAATCTAAAAAAGACATCCTGCAGAGAATATTCTCTTGAAGGATGTCTTAAGGAAAGAGCGATGCCCATCGTTTTTTATGCTATAGATCTACGAAAATCTCTGCAGATCCAACCGCTCATGACATTGAAGTATTACCGGGATTATCGAACAGTTGCGGCATTTTACTGTTCGCGCTCGACCTTGTCTTCCAGGCGGCTGAACAGCCAGGAGACGATGATCCCCACGACCAGCAGCACCAGACAGAAAACGAACGCACTCACAAAAGAAAGCCCGCTTGCGGCCAGCCCTTCTTCACTGAATGCCGGGAAAACTTCAGCGGGGAAAATTGCCAGCGAAGAACCGATCACGGTACCCAGAATGAAATGGTACATACCGGCATAATAGCGGTCAAACAGCATATTCATCAGTTTTGCCAGCAACAGGACGCAGGCTGCGGCGCCGATCAGCAGCGGGATGATCACACCGAAGTCCAGATTCGAAATCCCATTCGTCATTTTGGCGTAAAGTCCAAGATAAATCAGGAAATTGGAGGGGGAAAGTCCCGGAACGATGAACCCGAGCGCAAAGATTGCCCCGGCGCCGATCCAGACGGGGAGACTTGGCGTAATATTAGTCAAAAACGCTTGTCCGGCCAGAAGCAGCAGCAGGAGCAGCACGGCCGTGACAATCATGATCCCGTAATGGACCGGTTTCCGCCCCATCGCGCCAGCTTTTTTGAACAGCGAGGGAAGCGTCCCCAGCACGAAACCGATAAAGAGGCAGATAAACTGTGCTTTGAATTTTTCCTCGAACGCATCGGTGACAACAGCCGAAAAAAGGATGATCCCCGCTCCCGCGCCGAGACCGACCGGCAGGAAG
>CALAEB010000269.1 GCA_937890875.1 uncultured Anaerolineaceae bacterium
TCTGTCTGTAGTTTGAAAGCCTGTTTTATTGAAAGTGAGACTTGATGAAGCGATGGATCCGGTTTATTCTGCCCCGGCTGGGGTACATGGCGGCGACGCTTTTTCTGATTGTTTCCGCCACCTTCTTTTTGATGAATTTTCTTCCCGGTACACCTTACAACAATCAAGAAAAACTATCCCCTTTGCAGATCGAAATGCTCAACCAGAAATATGGTTTCAGCCAGCCGCTATGGCAGCGTTATCTGACTTATATCGGAAATATCCTGCGGGGGGATTTCGGTATTTCACTCCAGTTTTCAGATCAGAAGATCACAACTTTGCTGGGGAACCGGCTTTGGCCTTCGGTGCAGTTAGGGCTTCAGGCAGTCGTTTTTGGGACCGTTGCAGGGGTGATTCTGGGAATTGTTTCCGCGATGAAGCAGAACACCTGGATCGATACGTTTTGTTCTCTGTTTGCTATTATCGGGCGCTCAATGCCTAATTTTGTGGTTGCGGTGCTGCTACAGTTTGTTTTCGCGGTTTCCCTGAAATTGCTGCCGATCGGCCTGTGGAACGACGGCTTCCGTTCGACCATCCTTCCGACGTTGGCGCTGTCCATCTCGCCCATGGCAGACGCGGCCCGTTTTACCCGGACGGAGATGATCGAGGTGCTGAGCAGCGATTATATCGAATTGGCCCGCGCGAAAGGTATGAGCGAAATCCGTCTGGTGCTCACGCATGGCCTGCGCAATACGCTGATTCCGCTGGTGACCATCATCGGCCCGATGATGGTTTCTCTGATGACCGGCTCACTGGTGGTGGAGAATATTTTTGCGGTTCCGGGAATCGGAGAACAGTTTACCAAATCGATTTTATCCAATGATTATTACACCATTATGGCGGTGACGATTCTGTATTCCGCCCTGCTGATCGTGGTGGTTTTCCTGATGGACATTTTATATCGGATGATCGATCCACGGGTGCGGATTGAGGAAAAAGGCGAATGAATCTGAAGATTGATGAAAT
>CALAEB010000270.1 GCA_937890875.1 uncultured Anaerolineaceae bacterium
GGAAAAGCCGGTGCAAAATCCGGTGAAGATCGGAAAACCGGCGCAACAGAAGCTTTCTCTGTCGATGGAATCGAATTAGTTGAGAGCCAGCCCGCGGATTGGGACCGGACAAAAGCTTATGACGTCGCCACAAACTATATCAGCAAATACCCCGAATTAAAAGGTATTTATGCCTGTAACGACACCATGGCGATGGGCGCGCTGGAAGCGGTAAAAGCTTCCGGAAAAGACATCCTGGTTGTCGGTACCGATGGAAATGAGGATGCGGTCCAGTCTGTTTTGGACGGTGAACTCGCCGCGACGGTTGCGCAGGATCCGGCCGGGATCGGTGCACGCGGGCTTGAGTTGCTGGTGGAAGTCGTTACCGCCGGCGGAAAAATCGACCCGGAAATCGAACCAAAAACTGAGTCGGTCAATGCCAAACTGATCATCAAAGAATAAAATTTCAGTCCGCTGTTTACTGGTTCACACACGGGATCCCGGACGTGAATCAGTAAACAGCATTTTTGTGAAGGTATCGCCATGGAAAATATTGTTGAAATGAAAAAAGTGACCAAGCGATTTCCCGGTGTTACAGCGTTGCATGACATATCTTTTGACATACGTCCTGGTGAGGTGCATGTTTTGTTAGGAGAAAATGGGGCCGGGAAATCAACGCTTATGAAAATTCTTTCGGGCGAGTATGAACCGGATGAAGGATCCATCGTCATCCGTGGAAAAGAATTCAAAAAGCTCACACCCAAAAAATCTTCGGATTATGGGATCAGTATTATTCATCAGGAACTCAGTGTCATTAATGAATTAAGCATCGAAGAGAATATTTTCGTCGGAAAAATTCCCAGGAAGAGACTCGCCGGGATTTCACTCATCGATAAATCTTCCATGCACGAACAGACGAAAGCGCTGTTAAAGAACATTGACTTGAACAAAGACCCGTCAACCATGGTCGGCGACCTCAGCATCTCAGAAAAACAGATGGTCGAGATAGCGAAAGCCGTGGCGTTCAATGCCGATGTCATCGTGATGGATGAACCGACCTCTTCTTTATCCGAAGAAGAGGTAAACAAACTTTTCGCAATCATCCGCCATTTGAAATCGGCCGGCAAAGGTATTGTATATATCTCGCACAAATTAAAAGAAATCAAAGAAATCGGCGACAGAGTGACCGTATTGAAAGATGGCAGCTACATGGGCACTCAAAATGTCGAAGATGTCACGATCGACGAACTGATCACATTAATGGGCGGCCGGGAATTAAAAAACAAATACCTTACGTCACACGAAGGTCTTATCAGCGACGAAGTACTTTTCAGCGTAAGAAATTTGACCAGTAAAGATGAAATCATAAAGGACATCAATTTTGAATTGCACACCGGTGAAATACTGGGGTTCTCCGGCCTGATCGGCGCAGGCCGAAGCGAAACGATGTGTGCAATTTTTGGGGCATCCCCGAAAAAGACAGGGGAAATGATGCTGAATGGAAACCGGCTGATCATCAATTCGCCCTATGATGCGCTGCAGAACGGGATCGGCTTCGTAACAGAAAATCGCCGGGAAACCGGATTCTTCCAGAACTTTAATATCAAACAAAACATCTCTATTGCCAAACAATTGGTACAAACCAGGCTCGGCGGTCTTTGGGGAATGGTTGATTTTAAAGATGAGCAGCTGGTTGCCGAAACAGAACAAACCGCGATGAATATTAAATGCGCATCGCTGAACCAACAGATCACAGCATTATCCGGCGGAAATCAGCAAAAAGTAATTCTGGGGAAATGGCTGGCGGCCGGGGTAAAAATGATCATTTTTGACGAACCGACCAAAGGAATTGATGTCGGGACAAAAGCTGAAATTTATAAAATGATGCGGGCGTTGGCGAATAAAGGAATCGGCGTCATCGTTGTGTCATCCGAACTTCCCGAATTGCTTTCTATTTGCGACCGGATCATTGTCATGAGCGAGGGACGCATCACCGGATCATTTACCGCCGCGGAAGCCACAGAAGAAAAATTAGTTAAAGCAGCCACAGTTGCCATGGAAGCAGCTGCAATCGGAGCAGGTTAAGATGGAAAAAACGATATCGATGACAAACAGAAAAAGAATAACGTTTAATGAGTTCTGGGATAAATACAGCACCGTTTCAATTTTGATTTTGATGGCTTTGCTGTTTGGAGCGCTTGAACCGAGAGCCTTTTTAAACGGGAAGAATCTGATCAAAATCGTGGAACAAAGTTCAATAACGATTCTGTTGGCCTGCGGTGAATTTTTCGCAATTCTTTTAGCAGGAATTGATTTGTCTGTGGGATCCACGATGGCGTTCACAGGCGTTATCACGGCAAAATTAATGGTAGCGGGTTATTCCCCGTGGCTGGCCGTATTCATCGGCACACTGCTGCTGGGAGCGCTGATCGGCCTGATTAACGGGCTGCTGATCAATATCACGCATCTGCCACCTTTTATTATCACATTGGGGACACAGTCCATTATCCGCGGGCTGACAATGGTCGTCGCAAATGCCCGCACCGTATCCGGAATTGAGATTTCATTCGTCAAAGGGATAGGCGGAAAAATATTCGGAATTATCCCCACGCCGATATTGATCGCATTGATCACAGCCGGGATACTGGTTTTCTTTACGACACAAACACAGGCCGGCCGAAATCTATACGCAATCGGCGGAAATACAAAATCAGCCTGGTTCTCTGGAATCAATGTCAACCTGCATACGGCAATCGCCTTCATGATTTCCGGCGTCTGTTCCGGGCTTGCCGGGATGGTCAATATTGCCCGTCTTGCCGGTGCGGAGCCAAACGCGGGAACGGGATACGAAACCTACGCCATCGCCGCGGTCATCATCGGAGGAACAAGTTTCTTCGGCGGAGTCGGATTCATCCCGAAAGTCGTAGTCGGAGGATTGATCATCGGGGTCATCAACAACGGTCTGAATATGGTCGGCGTCTCTTCTTACTACCAGCAAATTGCCATGGGTGCGCTCATCATCGTCGCAGTTACCTTGGACCGTTTCTTCGGGTCAAGCAACAAATCAAAATAAGCTGGGCTCCCGTTCAAGAAAGAGACAGGAACCCACATCGTATAAATTTGCCGCGAATAAAACCTGTTGGAATTTTAAATCTTCGCTTTTTCAGACGGGCAAGGAAGAAGAATTTTCCAGATTATTTTTTCTGGTTTTTCATCGTGGATCAATAAAGCGCTAAGTTTGGAGGATGCTGTATATGGATGCAACATTTTCGGCCAGTTTAATGTGCATGGATTTTTTACAGATAAAGCAACAAATCGAAATTCTTAATGAGCGAATTGATTCTTATCATATCGATATCATGGACGGACATTTTTGTAAAAACCTGGCATTATCACCGGATTTATTAAAATGCGTCAAAAGAATTTCGCAAAAACCGATGGATGTGCACTTAATGACGACAACGCCCACCGATTGGATCCCTTTAGTCGCGGCGGCGGGAGCAGATATCATATCGCCCCAGGCTGAAACAATTAACGCGGATGCGTTTCGTGTGATTCAAATGATCAAGGATCTGAACTGCAAGGTGGGAGTTGTGTTAAACCCGGCCACGCCCCTGGATTACATCCGGCATTACATTAATCGGCTCGATCAAATCACAATCATGACCGTCGATGTCGGATTTGCCGGGCAGAAATTCATTCCAGAAATGCTGGACAAAATCGCAGCGGCAAAACAAACCCGGGAAGAAAATGGATATCAATTTAAAATACAGGTTGATGGATCCTGCAACGAGCATACTTTTAAACGGCTGCATAATGCCGGAACTGATATTTATGTTTTGGGCTCTTCCGGACTTTTCAATTTGGATAATGATCTTACCCGAGCTTTTACGAAAATGTGTCATAATTTCTCCCGGGAAACCGGCATACAAAGGTTAGCATAGAGACATGGACAAAAACTTCGTATTGGGCATTGAAATCGGCGGTACATTTATCAGAGCAGGCTTAGTGGATCGATCATTTGAATCATTTGAATTCTTTAAAGAAAAGACTTCGGTCCTTTTCGAGTATCAAACGATTCAGGACGCATTAAAATCTTTTATTCGAAATTATCTCGCCCGGCATTTTCAGGGAAGGCTTCCCGCTGCCATTTCAGTGGGTTTCCCATCGGCAGTTGATAAAACGCGACGGGTGGTCATGTCTACGCCGAATATAAAAGGGCTGGACAATTTGCCCGTTGCAGATATTCTGGAAGAGGCGTTTAATATCCCCACTTTTGTCAACCGTGACGTAAATTTTCTTGTCCTGTATGACATGCACACCAATAAACTGGAACATAACGCGATCGTTCTCGGATTTTATATCGGGACCGGGTTCGGGAATGCGGTTTCGATTAATGGGAAATTATTGCTCGGCAAGAATGGCGCTGCAGCGGAATTAGGACATATACCGGCCTTCGGACAAACCCAGCCTTGCGGCTGCGGCAATCGCGGTTGTATCGAGCATTTCGCTTCCGGAAATTACCTGGTCCAATTGCAGCAGGAACGATTCCCCGACACCGATATTCAAGACATGTTTCTATGCCACAGAGATAAGCCCGAATTAATCAACTTTGTTGATTATCTTTCGCTCCCCATTGCCACAGAAATTAATATTTTCGATC
>CALAEB010000271.1 GCA_937890875.1 uncultured Anaerolineaceae bacterium
GGATTTTTTCGTTTCATTGATAACATCGGCAGAACGGTCAGGCCGGAGTCGGTATAAATGAGGTTGGCGGCCAGAACGGGGAACTCCGCCATGTAAGCGAGATCGATCAGCTTTTCATAGCCGTAGTTGAAATCATGGTTGCCGGGGGCCATTGCGTCGTAACCCGCTTCGTTCATCAGCCAGATAATGGATTCCCCTTCCATTAAGGTTGCGAAAACCTGGCCATGCGTTGTATCGCCGCCGTCCAGGAGCAGGACCGGTCCGTTTTCAGCCAGCTGTTTTTTATAGGCTGAAATTTTGGCATAGCCGATTTTCCCGGTTGTCGCAATTTGGCCTTCTTCCACCGAATCAGGCGTTTCCGCGTAATAGCTGTGCATGTCATTCGTACCTAAAATTGTCAGCGTTACGGTATCTGTTTCCTGAGCTCCGGCAACGAAAAATGAGCTCAGCAGGATCATGAGAACCAGCATAAATAAAAATATACGTTTATTCATCTTCATTTTCCTTATTCAATTGAAACTAAATTGTCGTCCAAACTCTTTTCCGGAGAATGGACCTTTATCCGGACCGGGGCCAAACAATCTGTTTTCATTATATCAGTGCTCGTTATTATCTTTTTTTCTTTACCCGACTTTTACAGTTAATTAAGAAAAATCTTTCGATAAACAGTCAAATTGACCGCTTATCGAAAGATTTTTTAATTTCTTAAACGCAGCTCGCTGTGGATGGATTTTCTTTCTGTGATGCGCTTGGCCGGAAAGCGGCTTACGTTCCGGGTTCTGTTCCTGATTTCCGTTTCATATACTGCTGCAGGATCAGGGAAACGATTCTTTCAGCTGCCTTTCCGTCCCCATAAGGGTTGGCGGCTTTGGCCATCCGTTCCCAGTCCGCCGGATCATTGAGGAGCGCGGATACCTGATTGAAGATACGTTCCGGGTTCGCTCCAACCAAACGGACATTACCGCTCCGAATCCCTTCCGGGCGTTCGGTGACTTCCCGCAATACTAAAACCGGGATGCCCAATCCGGGCGCCTCTTCCTGCAATCCGCCGGAGTCCGTCAGGATGATTTTGGATCGTTTCATCAGCTGAACCATATCCAGATAATCCAGCGGAGCGATCAGACTGATATTTTTCTGTCCGTCCAGAATGGCACGGGCTGCGTTTTGCACAGCGGGGTTAGGATGGACCGGATAGACAATGTGAATGCGGTCGTAAAATTCATGGCTGATTTTTAAAATCGCAGCGAAGATGTTTTCCAACGGTTTCCCCAGGTTTTCCCGGCGGTGGGCTGTGACTGTGATGATTTCTTTTGTGTCGAAGGGGATGGATTTCAGCGGGCTTTTTCCAAGGTCAAAAGGCATTTCCGCCGCCAGCTGCAGCGCGTCAATCACCGTGTTGCCGGTTACATGGCAGATCGCCGGCGGGATGGACTCTTTCAGCAAATTGTCCCGCGCCTGTGCTGTGGGCGCGAAATGCAAGTCCGCGATGATGCCGGCGATTTTACGGTTGATTTCTTCCGGATATGGCGCCCATTTGTCGTAACTGCGTAATCCGGCCTCAACATGACCGACTTTGACCTGATTGTAAAAAGCCGCCAATGTAGCTGCCATTACGGTTGTGGTATCTCCCTGTACGAGTACCCAGTCCGGTCTTGTCTGCTTCAGGACCGTATCCATGCTGAGCAGGATAGCGGAAGTGATCTCGGGCAACGTCTGCTGTTCTTTCATCAAATTGAGGTCGATATCGGCTTTCAGTTGGAACAGCCGGAGTATCTGGTCCACCATTTGCCGGTGCTGAGCGGTGTTGCAAAGAATCGTTTCGATACCGCGGGTCCGTCTCAACTCCAGGACGACGGGAGCCATCTTCACTGCTTCCGGCCGGGTCCCGATGACGACGGCCACTTTGATGTTCTGCGCCATTGCTTCTCTATCCGTCATCGCAGATATTTCGCCAGAAAGTCGACGGTACGCCGGTAGGCTTCCTCACCATAGGGTGTATTCATC
>CALAEB010000272.1 GCA_937890875.1 uncultured Anaerolineaceae bacterium
GGCAACCGGCTATGGCGTTGTCATCTGCATCCGGGAAGCGATGAAGAAATTGGGTATTGAAGCCAAAGGGACAACAGCCGCCATCCAGGGGTTCGGAAATGTCGCGCAATACACTGCGACCAATTATATCGACCAGTTAGGCGGGATCGTCAAGTGTGTCTCCTGCTGGGATCGGTTTGACAAAAAAAGCTACACCTTCTATAAAGCAGGAGGAATCGACCCGTGGTACCTGATGACCATCACCGATCAATACGGGATGATTAATAAACAGGAAGCCGCCAAAAACGGATATGAGATCCAGGATGCGGAAAGCTGGCTGAAACAGGATGTGGATG
The DNA here is from genome assembly GCA_937890875.1 of uncultured Anaerolineaceae bacterium. Taxonomy (GTDB): domain Bacteria; phylum Chloroflexota; class Anaerolineae; order Anaerolineales; family Anaerolineaceae; genus Flexilinea. The sequence goes on from CALAEB010000272.1 coordinate 336, forward strand.
TGCTCATTCCGGCGGCGCTGGAAGGGCAAATCACGATCGACAATGTCCATAAAATCAGCAGCCAGGTGAAAATTATCGCTGAAGCCGCCAACGGACCGACGACCACCGAAGCCGACGAGATCATTAAGAAGAATCAGCAGTTCGTCATTCCGGATTTCCTCTGCAACTGCGGCGGGGTCACTTGTTCCTACTTTGAGAGTGTTCAGAATGACGCGAATTTCTACTGGAGTGAAAAAGAAGTCCTTGAGAAATTGGATGAAAAAATGACCGTCGCTTTTGAATCCGTTTATTCAATGGCAAAAGAACGGAATGTCTTCATGCGGGACGCCGCTTATATGGTTGCCATTCAGCGCGTGGTCACCGCCATGAAGCTGCGCGGCTGGGTATAAGACCGCATCAAAACAATTCAAGAATAAAAAGAAGGCATCCCCAATTAACCGGGATACCTCCGCTGCCATTCAAATTTTGGAACAGGATGGAAAACTCTCCGTCCTGTTCCAAAGAAATCACACTATCTTCAATCACCGACGACATCTCAGTATTTCGAAATATGATTCGGATATCCAGAACCGAATTGCGGAACCGGAAACAGTATTTCTGTTTTTTCAGGCATACCGCCCCGACTGAATATGGATATTCATCTTGAGCAAAGGGCAACCCTTTGTTCCGCTGCGGTTACTGGTGATTGTCAATATCAATCGTTACATCGCTCGGATTCTCCGGTTCAAGCGGAATAATCAACGCGCAGATGGTATAGATCAACAGAACCGGGATAAATGCTGAAGCCACGCTGATGATGACAACAATAATCCGAATCAAGTTGGCGTCAATATTAAAAAATTCTCCCAAACCGCCGCAAACACCGGCAATAAATCGATTCTTTGAACTGCGATATAGTTTTTTCGTCATAATAAGCACTCCTGTCATAAACAATATACGGGAAACTATTCACCGCGTTGCATTGGCGCTTTCGCTGCCAGCAATCCACAAAGTCATTCACCGTCCGCGTAAATATTCTTCCATTGGGAGACAGCACAGGCTGATTCCCCGGATGAGAGACTTTCAATATTCCATAACAGGCTTCTGGTCCCGATCGCGTTTTCCAGTCCGCACAGCTGCAGATTCGAAACAGCGATCGAAAAATCAAAATAGAGCGGGATCACCGGCAACTCATCGGCATAAATCCGCTGCACCTCGGCAAGCGCGGCTTGGTTTTCAGGATAGAACAGCATACTTTTCTGCGCCGCACCGCAGGCCGTATCATAAGCATCCGATTGAAAACCGCCCAGGTTCACCCCAACCCAATGATTGGATGCGGCCGGGATCTGGTCTCCGGCGTACAGTGAACAGGGAAAGCTTTCCGTTCCGGACCATGAGAAAAGGGCCATGTCAAACTTCCTGCCGAACAGCGGGCCGTCCGGTCCCTGCGCATAAAAAACGTCCAGCGGTTCCAACGAAAGCGTGGTTTCAATTCCGCAGGCCTGCAATGCATTGGCAACGAATTCGCCTGACTTCCGGCGGGCATCCGAAGAGGACGTCTGAAGCCGGACCGAAAAAGCCGTTCCGTCCGGAATGCCGGTTATCCCCTGCGAAATCCGCGGCGTGGAAGGGTCGCCGTCAGCATCCTTCCAGCCGGCGGCTTCCAGCAATGCTTCCGCAGCTTCGGGATCATAAGGCAACGCCTGCGCATCCCCGCTGGCCAATAAGTGAGCGGACGGATAAAACCCGCCGGGTATTTCCGCCTGCCCATAAAAAATCTCCCGGACCAGCTGTTCCCGATCGATACACTGCGCAGCCGCTTTTCGCACGTTCGGATCCGAAAAAAACGTGACCGCATCGGGATCCTGCGGCGCCAAATTTAAAGTCAGTTGTTCCCAGACCGGCTGCGGCTGAATATAGACCGCCAATTTTCCATCCCGCACATCCTCCAGAACCGGTTCCAGATCAACACTTAAATCCACCGTTGTGTCGATCACATCGCAGGAACCGTTTTTCAGCGCGGCCAGATTATTATCGCCACTGACTCCGTAAAATTTATACACCACCCGATCAAAATAGGGGATTTCTTCCGCTTCACTTTGCCGGTAAAACTCATTTCGTTTCAGCTCGATCCGTTCACCCGGAATCCAGGCATCAACCTGATAAGCTCCCCAGCCTAACGGCGCGCGGTTCACCGACTCATCCGCCAGAATTTCTGCCGTGCTCATTGAACCGAGCAAATGTTCCGGCAGCGGAAGCCAGAAAACATCCGCGCTCCGCTGAGGAATATACCCCGGAATGCCAGTCCATTGTATTTGCGAATCGTCAACCGCGGTATACGCGACGGTTAATTGCTGATTCCTTTTGGAAGTTTTAACCGCGGAGTCCGCATCCAGCCGCCATGAGAAAACGGAATCCCGGCTGCTCAGCGGCGTTCCATCCGACCAGAGAAGTCCGGATTTCAAAACAAACGTGATTTTGATTTGAACCATTTCGAAAGCGCTGGTCCCATCCCATGAAATTGAACAATTTTCCGATCCGCACAACGATTCGGCATCGGCAGGGATGATTTGCGCACCGGATTTCAGGACGTCCATTTCACCGGCCGCGTTGAACACCAAAGCGCCTTCACTTACCGGGACCGTCTCACGGTCAATACGGATATCCTCAAAAATGACCGGAACGGATTCGCCGTTCAATGAATCGAACGGCCCGTCATAAACCGCTTCCAGAACCGACCACATCGAGCGCGAGGAGGAGTTGTAAATGAACAGACTTTCCGGTTCCCTGCCGATACAAACATTTAAAACTTTGCCGGGCAAGGCCGCCGGGGTATCCGTTTCTTCCGGTTCCGGCCCGGCAGGCACCGCCGCAAGCGTCTGCACAGCCATTTCAGTCAGGATCGTTTCAATATTGGAAGACGAACCGGGCTGAGTCGGAATGGTTCCGTTCAAAGGAATATTGCATGCCGGAATCAACAGAAAAACCGCCAGGATCAACAGAAAGTTTGTGATTTTTTTTCGCTCCATAAAACTCCTTCAATTTCTGGTCTGATTATACCTTTGATACAGACCGGTGTCAGCACAGGCAGCAATTCGAAATATGAGGTTCTTTTCCGAATAAAAAACTTGAGATTTCTTTGTGTTTGCGCTTTCTGGAAGCACAAAGAAACCTCAAGTTTTCCTTTTTAATTCGAATTGCTGTACAGGCTTACGATTTTCCCCGCATTTGAGGATCCAGCGCGTCGCGCAGCCCGTCCCCAAGGAAGTTGAAAGCAAACATGGTCAAAGCCAGCATCAGGGCCGGGAACACGGTCTGGTTCGGATACGTCCGCACCACCTTTGACCCGTCCGAGATCATGGATCCCCAAGACGGCGTAGGCGGATTCACGCCCAAGCCGATAAACGACAGAAAAGCTTCCGTATTAATATATCCCGGAATCGCCAGCGTCTCGTTGACCACCAGCGGGCCAATGATATTCGGAAGAATATGGCGGAACATAATCCGCAGATCCGAACTGCCGACCGAGCGGGCAGCCTCGACAAATTCCTTCTCTTTAACCGAGAGAACCTGACCGCGGGTCAGACGGGCCATCGTCTGCCACGCGGTCATCCCAATCCCGATAAAGATGAAAAGCATACCGCCCAAACTGTTATCCAGCGCCGACAGCATCGACGCAAAAGAACCGGGCGCCGGCTTTGCCAAAGAAGAACGGAAAAAAGTCATCAGCAGAATCGTAAACAGCAGGCTGGGGAATGCATACAGTACATCCACGATCCGCATCATAATATTATCCGTCCGGCCGCCGAAAAAGCCGGCAATGGAACCATAGACCACACCGATCATCAGGCTGATCAGCGGACCGATAATCGCAATAATCAGCGAGACGCGGGAGCCATAAATAATCCGGCTCAATAAATCCCGGCCGACGTAGTCAGCCCCCAGGATATATTTGTTCGGGTCGTCCGCCGGCGGCTTCGCATAAGGTTCCATCATCGGAAATATTTTTGTGAGCCAGGGCGGGGTCGCGTTCTGTTCCGCCAGTGTCTGCCTTGCATAATCAAACGGAGCGATCTTATCGGCAAAAATCATCATGAGATATAACAGAATAATAATTACACCGCCGGTCACCGCCGCCCGATTTTTCAGGAGCCGGCGAAATGCGTCTTTTGCCAGCGATTCGGACTTGCTGGATACCGGATTCCCGCCGCTCCCGGAATTTGCTACTGCCTTGCTTAAATCAACTGCCATAATTCCTCCAGATTTATTCCGTAATGCCGGTCATTAATCATAACGAATACGCGGATCGAGCAAACCGTAAATCAGATCAACAACCAGATTACTGAGAACCAGGAAAATCGCATAAATCAACACGGTTCCCATAATCACCGGATAATCCCGATTGGTAATACTGTTCACGAAATAGCGCCCCATACCCGGAATACCGAAAATCGTCTCGGTTACAAAAGTACCCGTCAATAATGCCGCGAACATCGGCCCCAGGATCGTGACGACCGGGATCAGGGAGTTTTTTAAGGCATGTTTCATGACAACCGCCCGTTCCCGCAGTCCTTTCGCCCGGGCAGTGCGAATATAATCTTCCCGGATCGTCTGCAGCACGCTCGCGCGGGTCAGACGTGCGATTGACGCGGACGAGGACAGACCGAGCGCAAACATCGGCATAATCGCATATTTCCAGTAATCCCAGCCCAGACTGGTCGGCAGAAATCCAAAAGAGAACGGCGGTTTTGAGCCCCAACCGGTGACCGGCAGGACTTTTGTCGAAACCCCGAAAATCCAAACCAGGATCGGCCCCAGCACAATGACAGGCACAGACACCCCCATAATCGCCAGAGTCATACACAAATAATCCACCCAGCTGTTTTGATTCAGCGCCGCCAGGATCCCCAGCGGCATCCCGATCAGGATCGCAACACAGAAAGCAAGGAAACCCAATTGGATCGAAATCGGAAGCTGGTCCCGAAGCATATCGTTTACCGTCCGGGAACGGGAAGAATAGGATGGGCCGAAGTTCACCCAGTTCACATAAACATCGCCTATTTTGAATTTAAACAAAGCGTCTTCGTCAATTGAATTGGGAAATTTTTCTTTGCTGAAGCGGGGGATGGTTAAATCTTTCAGATAATTCAGATATTGAATCGGAAGCGGCTGATCCAGGTGGTAACGTTTTTCGAGATTGGCGATAATTTCTTTGGGGAGCGGTTTTTCTTTATCAAAAGGACCGCCCGGAACGGCATGCATTAATCCAAACGTAATGAATGAGACGACAAGGATGACGACAAACATATAAAGAAGCCGTCTAAGTATATATCTCCCCATACTTTATTCCTCCGATGTTTTCTGTTGCTCCAGCAATTCCAAACGACGCCAACGGTCTTCCGAAATCAGCATTTTATTCATATTCTGAAATATCTTGAATTGCTGAAGCCGCCCATCTTCAAAAGGCAGAATAAACCGCCGGAATTCACAAAATTTGCAAAAAAAATCTTTCTGAAAATTAATCCCATGAATTCTTCGGTCCGGCTTCCATATTCAGAAATATTTTACTGCGAGCATTTTCGCAATAATACATTCCCGGATAGAAAACCAATGGAAACAGCGGAAAAATCGAACCTGTATTCCAGAAAACTGCCAAAAGGGCTGAATGAGATGATGAAATCTTCCTTATAAAGATATGATCCGTTTTTTTATTTTTGGGAGAGGCTGTTCAAACAACCTGACAACCCCTCCCATCGATACTTTACAAAGGAAACTTACGATTTATTCGACGGAGCGTTCCTGACCTTCGGGGAGGATATCCCATTTATTGAAGGTCTCTTTACCGCCCGCGACAGAGAAGGTACGTTC
>CALAEB010000273.1 GCA_937890875.1 uncultured Anaerolineaceae bacterium
GCCAGAAATTCGGAATCCGAACAAAGCGCTTTATTGTTATCGTGTCATTTGAAACAGATCGCTATATTTCGGATGATCCGTCAAGCACGGCCATCCGTCCCGGCGCGAAATGTTTTGAATCTACAAATAATCCTTAAGATTGTGTTCAACGGCATATGCCGCCGCTTCAGCCCGGTTGCTGGTGCCTAATTTGGAGAGAATACTGCTCACATAATTGCGAACGGTCCCTTCGCCGAGAAACAACGATTTTGCGATCTCACGATTCGTTTTTCCTTCGGAAACCAGAATCAGCACATGCTTTTCCTGTTGGCTCAGAATTGCAAAAGCCGAAGCTTCCTCTTCTTTAACTGCCCTGCGAACCTCCTGAAAAACGCGCTGTGTTACCAGCGGATCCAGCAATGCATCACCCCGGCTGACAGATTCCAGTGAACGGATCAAATCTTCACTGCTGATTTGTTTCAGCAGATAGCCGGAAGCCCCCGCCCGGATAGCGGAAAATAACATCTCATCTTCCGCATAAGAAGTCAGCATCACCACCCGAACTTCCGGATAGTTCTGCGTAATTTCCTCACAAGCATCAATACCCGAAACTCCGGGGAGCCGAATATCCATTAGAACAATGTCAGGACGGATTTTTCCGGTCATTTCGATCGCTTCTTTTGCGTTGCTCGCTTCACCGACGACTTCGAACTGTGAGCTTTGTTCCAATAACGCCTTGATCCCAAGCCTCACAACCTCATGATCGTCAACAAGTACTATGCGCATTTTAGCCATTATGCTGGAACTCCTGACTTTTAGAGATAGTATGATTAATAAATTTCAACGTCAAATGCAACATGCAAATAAAGTATAATGTCATATTTGAATATGTCAAAATATACGCTTCGAGTTAACTGGTAAAATTGTACACCAAAAAATAAAGCAAGGCAAACAAATGAAACTCGGAATCTTGGGTGCTGGTCCGGCCGGGATCTTTGCGGCGCTTAAAATCCGTAATATCACTATGAATGATGTTCATCTTTTCGATTTAAATCCAACGATCGGAAGGAAATTCGCCGCGACCGGCAGCGGGCGATGCAACATCACCAACCTCCGACTGAAAAAAGAAGACTACTACAGTATTCAGAAATCAGACCTTTCGGCAATGATCGAACGGTTCCCGCCGCAGGAGATCCGCAAAATCCTTGAAAGCGAAGGCATCCCGACCACTGTCACCGATGACGGCTGGGTTTATCCGCTTTCATTTTCAGCCTTGAACGTAACCCGGATCCTGCGGAATAACCTGTTGTCCGCAGGCGTCAGTCTGTTTGAAAACGCCCGGATCACCGCACTGCGGCGGAAAGGGTCGCAATTTCTGTTTTCGCTGGATAACAACCCCAATCCGCTGAATTTTGATCGGGTGATCATCGCCAGCGGCGGAAAAGCGCATCCGCAGCTGCAGGCCGATACTTCGATCATCACCTCGATCCAAAAGATGGGTATAACGCTCCTGCCATTCCGCCCGGCATTGGCTCCGATTGAACTGGAAGAAAAAACTTTCCAGGCGCTCAGCGGTGTCCGGCTGGACGCCGGATTAAGCCTGTATCAGAATGACCATCTGGTAAAACATTCGGAAGGGAACATCATTATCACCGATTTTGACCTTTAACGATCAGGCTCAAATGGTCCCGGGGCAATGAATCTGAGCCATCTGATCACACAGGATGCCGTTCGGGAACAATCGCTTCAAATCGACTTTCTGTGCGAAGAGAAAGCTGCCTTTTTGGAAGGCCGTTATTTCGAGGCGTCCCGATCGCCTTTCTTTTATAAGAATCTTTATTTATCTATCCTGCCGGAAAAAGTCGTCGATTTTTTCTTCAAAAAATGGCGCCTGACGGAGACAACCGCGGGAGAATCCATTCCCGCTGCTATTTTCCGGAAGCATAAAAGTGAACTGCGCGGTTTCCCGGTAAAAATCCGGGGAGTGAAAGGATATCCATTCGCGCAGGTTTCGGCCGGCGGTGTCCCGCTTTCCGAGATAAATCTCAGCAGCATGGAATCAAAAAAAATTCCCGGCCTTTTTTTTGCCGGGGAAATTTTGGACGTTGTTGGACCCTGCGGAGGGTATAACCTGCATTGGGCGATTTCAACCGGGCTCGCAGCAGGCGAAGCCGCTGCACTCCAGCCATAATTTCGAATCGACACCCGAAAGGGCTCTACCCGATCTTTTCTTTGTGCTGCTGTTTCCCGCGTTCTTCCAGATTCAGAATCCGTTTCCGGATCCGGAAATTGATCGGCGTGACCTCCAACAGCTCATCTTCCGCCAGATATTCGATCGCTTCATCCAGGCTCATCTGACGGATGGCATTCAGCCGCACTTCAATATCTTTGTTGGACTGGCGCATGTTGGTCAGATGTTTCTTCTTGCAGACATTGACCGCCAGATCGGTCACCCGCATCGATTCGCCGACTACCATGCCTTCATACACATCCACGCCAGGCCCGACAAACAAAACACCGCGTTCTTCCGCATTTTTCAAGCCATAGGTGCTGGTTTGCCCCGTTTCCCAGGCCACGATGGAATTGGTATTGCGGTTCGATATCGGTCCGGCGTACGGAGCGTATTCGAAGAAAGATGTATTAATGATCCCCATTCCATGCGTTGCGGTCAGAAACTGGTATCGGAACCCCAGCAGCCCGCGCGTCGGAATGATGTAATAAAGATGAACCGACCCGTCCGGGTTGTCAGCCATGTCCTGCATCCGGCCTTTCCGCGTTCCCATCATTTCGACAACCGTACCAACCGTATCCGGGCTGGTATCGATGTGGACCTCCTCATATGGTTCCAGCGTTTCACCGTTAACGCCGGTCATAAAAATAACTTCCGGCCGCGAGACCTGGAATTCATAGCCCTCGCGCCGCATGGTTTCGATCAGAATCGCCAGATGAAGTTCACCCCGGCCGGAAACAATAAAACTTTCTGTGCTGTCCGTATCTTCGACCCGCAGCGCGACATTATTGCGAAGTTCGCCAAATAAACGCTCCCGCAGCTTCCTGGAAGTTCCCCATTTTCCTTCCCGGCCCGCAAAGGGCGATGAATTGACACCGAAAGTCATTTTCACAGTCGGCTCTTCCACCGAGATTGCCGGCAGCGCGTCCGGATGTTCCGGGTCGGCCAGTGTCTCACCGATCAGAACATTCTCCAGTCCAGCAATGGAAATAATATCGCCCGCATATGCGACATCGGTCTCGACTTTGTTCAATCCGCTGTAGACATACAGATACCGCGCTTTTTCGGGAACAATCGATCCGTCCAATTTGATGCGCGCCATATTCATACCTGCAGTAATCTTTCCGCGGTGAATCCGTCCGATCGCGTTCAAACCGCGATAATCATCGTAGGAAATATTAGTCACAACAATCTGAAACGGTTCGTCAATTTCAACCGCCGGCGGATCAATTTTCCGCAGGATTGTTTCAAATAAAGGCTGGAGATTGGGAGATAATTCTTCCGTATACCCGGCGCGCCCTTCAATGCCGTTGGCATAAAGAATCGGGAAATCGGTTTGTTCTTCACTCGCGCCCAGCTCAACAAAAAGATCGAACGTTTTGTTCAACGTTCGATCCGGATCTGCGTCTTTCCGATCCATCTTGTTGATCACGACGATGATTTTGTGTCCCATCGCCAGCGCTTTTTTAAGCACAAAACGGGTCTGAGGCATCGGTCCCTCAGCCGCATCCACCAACAGCAGCGCGCCATCCACCATATTCATAACGCGCTCCACTTCCCCGCCAAAATCCGCATGGCCAGGCGTGTCAACAATGTTGATTTTAACCAGTTCGCCGGTTTCCTGGTCCGGGATCGTAATCGCCGTATTTTTCGCAAGAATCGTAATACCGCGCTCGCGCTCCAGTGCGTTGGAATCCATAATCCGTTCCTCAACCTGTTGATTCTCACGGAAAACTTTGGCCTGTTTTAACATCGCATCGACCAGCGTCGTCTTTCCGTGATCAACATGAGCGATAATCGCAATATTCCGAATGTCTTTTCGTTCTGATACCATATTTTATTTTTATCCAATCCCGGATGATTTCAAATCCGGATCTTCTTTCTCTTTGACAATATAAATCATCGGGACGCTGACCAGCGTTACCAAGAACTTCAGCACCACATTTCCAATAAAAATCTGCCAGACGGATTCAAGCGGCATTGTTCCGTAAAAAGCGACAAATGCGAATAAAAGCGAATCCACCGGCACGCTGAACGCATTCGAAACCAATACGCGCAGCCACTGATGTTTTCGGGTGACCTTCTCAACCCACCAACTGTATACTTCCGTATCCAGCAGTTCGGAAACCACTTCGGCAATGATAGAGGCAACCGTGATCCGCCAGACAGGCGTCAGGACCTTTGTCCATTGTTCGCTCCCGCCGGCGTTCAGATCAACCGGAAGCAGCGAGAGCAGATAAAAACTGAGCGCCATGAACAGGTTGATCGCAGCGGCGCTGAAGATCAGAACACGGGTATTTTCCTTGCCCATCTTTTTATGCGCCATATCACGGAGCGTAAATGAAAAAGGATAGATAAATGTGCCCGCATCCAGCGCAAAGCCGAACACCGAAACAATTTGCAGGCTGGCAATATCGGAAATCATCTGAACACCGATATACGCGGCGATCAGAACAACCATTGCCACGCCCGCAGTCTTCAGGGATACATTGGGATGGGTTTTCTCATTTTCAATCATAACACCGCTGGATTATACGCAATTTTTCGGAAAAATCGGAAATTTCCACTGAAAACGGTGATAGGAAACTGCGGTTCTTTTTTTCGCGAAGCGAAAAAAAGAACCGCAGTTTCCTATTTCGATAAATTCGATCACATTCAGGAATGATCCAGGATCGCCTGATGAACCATTTTTAAGTTTTCAATGCTGGTATCTTTGGGAACCTCACAGCCGGCGGCGATGAACGTGTTGCCGCGTCCCTGAGCGATACACCCGGCCACCGCGTCGGCAACAGTCTGCGCCGACCCCTTCAGCATCACCGAAACCGGATCAAAATTTCCGCAGGCCGCCGCTGAATCGCCGAAGGTTTCCGCCGCCGCCTGAAAATCTACCATCCAGTCAATGTCGATCATATCCGCGCCGCTTTCGAGCATATCCGCCAGCAAATGGCTGGTATTCCCGCAAATATGCAACTTTGCTTTTGCCCCGCTCGCATGGATCACATCCACCAGTCTTTTTTCATAAGGCAGCGCCCATTTCCGGTACATCCGCCGGCTGATCAGCGAAGCCGCCGCGTCACCAATTCCGATCATATCAGCGCCCGCCGCTATCTGCGCTTCGGCAAAAAGCGCAGCCTGTTCCACGCAAAATTCCAGCAGCGCTTCACTGAATTCCGGATCATCAAAAATTGAAACCATCATCGCGGTGACCGTATGCAAGTCACAGGACTCCGCGAATGCGCCTTCAAC
>CALAEB010000274.1 GCA_937890875.1 uncultured Anaerolineaceae bacterium
TAAAGTTCCTTTCTTATAATTTTGTTTTACAAAACACAACTTCTTCTGCGGGAACGGCGCGAAACAGCAAACCGTCTGTCCCTGTTAGCCTCCCGAAGGGTTTTCAAAAAACGGCCTCGCCTGTTCCAGCAAGGCTGAAACCTGCTCCGTTTCATAATCGTTCATTTCACAATACTTCCGCAGCAAAACCGCTGGTTCCAGACTGAGCACGCTTTCGTCTCCCAGAACACGGATCCGCTGCGGCTGGGTGGTCTTCCGGATCAAATGAAATTCCAGCGCCCTGTTCATATACTTCCGCAGCTCGTTTTCATCCAGAAAAGACTCCCATTCCTTCGGATAAGTGACCGTCAGCCGGATCATCGCACCTTCCGTTTCCTCCGGAGACGGCAAAACGCTCATCACTTCCGGCAGAAACGTCTCAGCGGTTTGAGGGGAAATCTCCAGGTTGTAAAATTTCCGCCCGACAATCCTGCGGAAAACATAATCGGCATGACCATTCCCGACCTCAGCTAAAACAAACCCTTTTTCTTCGTCAGTTTCACCAAAATCCACCCGCTCGATCGAACCGCTGTAGATAACCGGCGGCTGACTGCCGGCATTCAAGTCCTGAAATTTGTGGAGATGACCTAACGCCGAATAAGAAAACCGCGGATTTTTAACCAACCCGGGAGAAAGCAGCACTTCCCGGCCGATCATTACGCTTTGCCGCTTTGAGTATTTCGCGCCCGGCACGGCGTAATGCGCCAGCAGGATCACCGGCAGCGCGGGATCGCTGTCTTCGAGAGCCAAGTGAATACGCTCCGAAACTTCCGCTTCAAGGCGGCTGTTTTGCTCCTCCAGCGTATAGCGCTGCAGCCCCAAAGCCGCGACCATGGTTGATTTGGACACCCAGGGAACCGTCAGCACCTGAACCGGCACGCCACCCAGATCCTGCGGATGCCATAAACGGATCGTTCTGGCCAGGTGAATACAGGGAATGCCCAGCGTTTCGTATTCCTGAAGCGCACTGGCCCGACCGGCAGCCGGTGACACATCATGATTCCCGGTGAGCATCAGAACCTGAATTTTTGCCTGAGACAAGCGCATCATGCGTTTTCCCCACTCACGCTGATAGGTGGGAACGGGCGTCGGATTCCGGTACGCATCGCCCGCAAACAGGACCAGATCCACCTGTTCCTGAAGGGCACAGTCGATGATTTGATCCAGTGCGGACAGAAAATCAGTCACCCGAATGGGTAGCCCGCTCGCCGGGTCTTTTTTCCCGCCGGAGGCGGTATCAATATGCGCGTCGGAAAAATGAAGAACTCGCACGGCCATTTCAGGAGCCTCCGATTTCGGCCAACAGCGCCTCACAGACAGAAAAAGCGGGATGAATTTCCAGGCAGGTGCGCAAGTCCGTTTCCGCTTCCTCATACGCCTGCAGCGCCACATTCGCCATCGCCCGCCAGTAATAGCTCTCTTCCAGATATGGTTCCTGCGTACTGCCCAGCGTAATCGTCGCCAGCGAAATTACGTCGTTATAGCGGCCCGAATAGTAATACGCCAGATAGGGGCCGGTCTGATACCAGACGATGCGATAGGGACGGGTATTCGTTTCCAGTTCGGCATAATAATTGAACGCCATATCATAAGATTGTGCCGCGCCATAAAAGTCGTTCATATCGATCTGGGTCGAACCGCGGTTAAAGTAAGCGAAGAACCAGGATTCATTATCTTCGGCCGCCTGAATTTGGGCGTCCGCAATGGCCATGGAATTTTTTGTCGCCCAGTCATTATTGGTATAAGGTCCCAGACCCTCATACAATGCCGATTCCATGTCTCCCGGGTAAACTACCATAAATTGGAAATTAAACGAACGCCATTCATTGAACAACAGCTCATAGCTGATTTTATAATCCGCCGTATAATACGAATCCTGGACAGTCCATTCTTCTTTATCATCATCATAACCGGTTACCACATTATAGTGACCCATCCAGCTCAAACGGCCGTTGACTTCCTGCATATAGGCGCCTTTTTCGATCAGCACCGGGAAGTCAGCCACAATTAACTGCTTCAGCAGTTCCGGAGTCCCGCCGGTCCGGACAATGGAGCGCAGACCAGACATTTCACGCACAAAATTTTCCATCTCGTAAAACATTACGTTTTTGTCTTTATCGAACGGCTTCAGCCATTTCCCGGCCTTGATCCGGTCGCCGTCCCAGCCCCAGAACGTCATCGCCATGGACAAATTGGTCGGAGCGCAATAATTCCAGATTCCATGCTGGTCTTCATATTTGACGCCGCTGACCGAAGCGCTCGAAGGCAGCGGAACGGCTGTCGGTGTGGAGGTAGGGGATACGGTCCGGGTCGGCACCGGAGTACCGGTGGTTTTCTGCGTCACAGATTCAGTCTGCACCGGTGTTTCCATCGGTTCAGTTGTCATGGATGGGGTGATGGAAACTGTTGACTGAACCGGCAAATCCTCCGTCGCCATCGCTGACGCCTCCCGCGGAACAAAAACAGCCTGATCCGGAGCATTTAACCGATAAAACAAACGGGATTTAATATCATCAATATGAAAACTGAGCTGATCACGAAAAGGTGTAAAAAGGCCGATAAAAACAACGATGAAGACAATGGTTAAAAAAAGAAAAAACGGACGAAAATCTCTATCAGGATCCATGTTGTTTATTTTATGACGATTGCAAAACAAAATAAACCAAAAAAACCTGGAAACGGTTTTTTGGTTTAATCTTCGTCTTCGTCTAAATGAACTTCCAACTTAATTTGTTCAGGTTTTACCCGAACCCAAAGCACTAGCTTTTGTCCTTCTTCCGAATCAAGCAGTCGCGCCGCAAGAATTGGAGCCCGCTGTTCCAAACCGATTGTATTCCGATAATGCAGGTACATTGTATCCTGCTGTTTCCAGGTTTCAAAGCATCGCTCGATCAATCCCTGCCCGTTCATCGTCCGCAGATTCGTCATGACCACATCATAATTCTCAGGAGATTCACTGATACTTAATGCCCAATCTGAATTGACTGACTCGAATGTGGGAGTAGGACCTTCAATGATCGTAATTTTATTATCCATTTTTTTCTCTTTGTGCTATATCATACCATAGAGAATTGGGGAAAATACCGTTTTCTATGACGTTCCGGAAATTTAAATTTCAATCCGAATGCCTACCGTCTGCCCCTTTATAAATGTGCCGCTCCGGGAACATCCGGCAAGGGAAGACACCCGTAAGCTTTTGACATCCGAACCAATTTTAACAAATAATTTTGATAAAAAGGCGCGTATCTTTTTTAGATACAACGGATACTTTTCTTTTATTCGGGTCGCTGATGATATCCGGTAACTTTCGTTCTGGGGTTGTTCCCATGAAATTTGTGTTCTTACCGGTTTGTTCTCCAGCATCGCCGGAAAAACATGCCGGTAAAAAGCCGACAGCATAAGAAAAAAATCCGGCATAGACCGGATTTAATTATATCTGTTCATCTTCATGGCCGCCGGGTTCATTCGGCTTGCGCTGTCGATAGACAATTCGTCCGCGGGTGAGATCATATGGAGACATTTCT
>CALAEB010000275.1 GCA_937890875.1 uncultured Anaerolineaceae bacterium
GATCGGCTGTATTGCGCCGCCGTCCAACCTGGCGTTTGCAGAAAAAAGGGTTGAAGGGCTGCGGGCCGGGCTGGCAAAAGCAGGCATCCCGCTGAACGAGGACTACATTAAATCCGGAGACTTAACTCAAAAAAGCGGATATGACCTGGGCGGAGCGCTGCTGGACATGCCCCGGCCTCCGACCGCGATTGTCGCCTGCAACGATTTAATGGCGCTCGGTACAATGAGCGCGGCCCAGGAGCGGAACCTTGTGGTGGGGAAAGATGTTTCAATCACCGGGTTTGACGACATCCCGATGGCGGAAACTTCGCACCCGTCTCTGACAACGATCAATCAGCCAATTTATCAAATCGGCGGAATGTTGTGTGAAATGCTGATCAAGCGGTTAAAAAAAGAGACAACCGAGCAGCAGCATATTTTGCTGCTGCCCTCACTGGTGATCCGGCAATCAACCGGTTATGCCGTCAATTCGAATGACGGGGCCAATTCTGAATAAACAGAACCCTGCGGTTATACAGTGATTCGAAATATGAATATTCCTTTCGAATAAAGCAGTCATACCCATTCAATCTATCAATACAGGAAAGGAGGTACCTGATCTGAACGATATCCGGATTGATGCAAATAACGGATCTTGATCCACCCTTGGAAAAATAAAAAAAGAAGAATGGAGAGAAAAATGAAAAAATATGCTGTTATTATGGCTGTTGCCCTCTTGTTCGGGATTGTGTTCTCGGCGTTTGCCGCGAGCGCAGTTTCAGCAGACAAAGAAACCGTCATTGAATTCTGGACAACCGATAATGAGGAAGACCGTGTTCTGGCCTATGAGGCCGTAGCCGAGACCTTCATGGCGGAACATCCTGAAATTGACTTACAGATTGTCCCGATCGACGAAGCAGGCATTGCCCAAAGAATTGCCGCCGCACAGGCAGCAAACCGCCTGCCGGATATCATCCGGATGGGTGTTGAACGGGTCTCTTCTTTTGCGGCAGATGGCATCCTGAGCCTGGATGCGGCAGAAGCAACGATTCAAAGCATCGGCGTCGATGATTTTCAGGCCGGTCCGTTAACGATGGTCACCGATCCGGCCACAGGAAAATTCGCCGCGATTCCCTTCGACGGATGGATCCAGGCTCTCTGGTACCGCTCGGATATTTTTGATACGCTTGGGCTGAACCCGCCGATCACCTGGGAAGATATTAATGCGGCGTGTGACGCGCTGTCAGGAGCGGAAGATTTGCTGTACGCAATCGGACTGGGAACAGACCCGGGGCAGAATTACCCGCATCAGATCTTTGAACAGGTCGCACTGTCCAACAATGCCTGGCCCTTTGACGATGAAGGAAACGTGACCATGAACACGCCTGAAATGATTGAAGCGCTGCGGTTCTATACCGAGTTGCAGCGCTGCGCGATGCCCGGTCCGCAATACTGGCGGGGTGCGCGTGAATCCTATGAGCTCGGTCAATCCGGCCTGATGTTCTACAGCACTTACATCATGGACGACCTGGTTGTCGGTTCCGGCTTGGATGACGGCGGTAATATCCCTGTGGTTGAGAATCTCCCGCAAAATTCCGGTTTTGCACCGGTAATGGAAGGGAATACCGGCGCAGCCACATACGGCCAGCTGGTCACACTGGCAATTACAAAAGACGCGGACCCGATTGCGCAGGAAATCGTTAAGCATTTCATGACCGGCGACAACTATCTTCAAATCCTGGCCCTGGCGCCGATGGGAAAAGTCCCGGTTTTAAAGAGCGCGATCGACGGATGGCGCGGGTTGAGTGAATACTTTGAGTATTATTCTGAAGACACCATCACACAGGTAGCAAACGGCTATGAAACCATGCAGCGGTGGCTTTTCCGCCCGGACTATGATGCTGTTGAACGGGCAGTCGTCGGAGACATTGAAGGCCGCCTGTTTATTTCACAGGCGATCAGCAATATCGCGCTGGAAGGAATTATGACTCCGGAAAGCGCCGCCGAATGGCTGCAGGAACAGGTTGAAACGCTTTACGCGGAACGAAGCCAATAAACGGAATAAATGAATCGGGGGAATACCCAATGGATCGGGATCCCCCATTCATCGTATTCAAAAACTCCTATAGTGCGCGAAAGTAGAACAGCCCTCGTAAATGATAAGGGTATTAAAAGTAGAATCGCTAATCAGGGAGCTATTGTTCGATTTTTGGCGTAAAGCGCCAAAAATCGAACAATAGCTCCCATGGGAATTTTACTTTTGATAATTGAATCAATTTTGAACTGCTGATATTTCGCATTTTTGAAAGGAGCCACCATGTCTTTTGCCGGAAAAAAGAAAATAAGATCCATGAAGACCCGGGAAACACGTTTAGCATGGGTATTGATTTCTCCGACCGCGCTGATTGTTTTCAGCCTGATCGTTTTTCCCGCCATATTCAGCATCTGGGTCAGCTTCCATGACGTCAGCCTGAAAAATCTGGGAGATGTATTCCATGCACCCTTTGTCGGGTTCGAAAACTACCAAAAAGTCATTAACGATTACGCTTTTAAATTTCAGGGAGCCAATAATTGGGGCGCAGCCTTAACCACGGTGGTTTACGCGTTTTCCGCCACCTCATTAGCCATTATCTTTGGGATGATCGCCGCCTTATTGCTGAACCGTCCCTTTATAGGACGCGGCATTGCAAGGGCGATTTTCCTTTTTCCCTATGTTGCCCCGATTGTCAGCGTCGCCTTTGTCTGGCGCTGGATCCTGGATCCGAGAGAATCCGGCGTGCTGAACGATATCCTGCTCCGATTAAATATCATCGATACGCCCAAGGCTTATCTGGCGACCCGGGGATTGGCGCTGCTGATCGTTATCCTTCTTGATGCGTGGCGATATTTTCCGTTCG
>CALAEB010000276.1 GCA_937890875.1 uncultured Anaerolineaceae bacterium
ACGATGCAAAATCTGAAATTAGCGAAGCTTGAAAAATTAATCCTGGAAAACGAACTGGATGTCGTGGCGCTGATTCCCAGCCCGAACTTTTTCTGGCTGACAGGACAGCATAAACATTTGATGGAGCGTCCGACGACGCTGATCATCGCTCCCGGGAAAAAGCCCGCGCTGGTCATTGCCGGCTTTGAAGTTGGCTCCTTGACCAAAGCGGACATCCCGATGGACGCTTTCCCTTTTGACGATGATCCTGCGCATTGGACGGATGCCTTCCGGGCAGCCGGTGAGGCGCTGGGATTGCGGAGCAGCCGGATCGGTGTTGAATCGATCCACTTCCGTTTTCTGGAAACGCAATTTCTCCGGCAGGCGGTTCCCGGCTGTGAGGTTGTGGCCGCGGACGCGCTGTTCAGCCGGCTGCGGTTGATGAAATCGGATGAGGAGATTGCCTGCATGCGGCAGGCGGCGCTGATTGCGCAGGGTGCGCTGGAAGAAACGCTGAAGATCGTGAAACCGGGCGTGACCGAGCGGGAAATCGCGGCGGAACTGGTCTTGCAGATGCTGCGGCTGGGCTCGGATTCCAACCTGGCGTTTGACCCGATTGTCGCCGGCGGCCCCAACTCTGCGGACCCGCATGCGGCGGTCAGTGACCGTCCGCTGCAAAAGGGCGATTTTCTCCTGTTTGACTGGGGAGCCCGTTACCGCGGCTATTGTTCCGACATTACCCGGACCTTTGGCATTGGAGAACTTTCCGATGAGCAAAAGAAAATTCACCGGACGGTGGTTGCCGCGAATCGGGCGGCGGTGGACGCGGCCCGGCCCGGGGTGGCCTGCGGCAGTATTGATGCGGCGGCGAGAAAAGTGATCACGGATGCGGGGTATGGGGAATATTTCACTCATCGCCTTGGGCATGGGCTGGGGTTGGAAGCGCATGAACCTCCCTACATGTTCGGGAGAAATGAACAGCTTTTGCAGCCGGGCATGGTTTTCACGGACGAACCCGGCATTTATATCCCGGGTGAAGGCGGTGTGCGGATCGAAGACGATATCGCCGTTACTGCGGACGGACAAATGAATATCACAGATTTTCCGAGGGAGCTGCGGATTTTATGATTCTGAAAACATACGCGTTTGAAACATTGAAAATGATTTCGTATCAGGCCGGATACCTGGACAACAATACCTATCTTCTGGCGGACACGGAAACCGGTAACTGTGACCCTTCGTTTGGGTTTGAAGAAGCGCTGGCAAAAATCAAACAGGAAGGCTGGCATTTGCAGACTTTCTGGCTGACCCACGCGCATTTTGACCATACGATCCACATCCCTTATGCGAGTACGGTGACACCGGCGATTCCGATTGCGCTGCATCCGGGCGATGCGGCGATTTGGGCAGCCGGCGGTTCCGCAAAGCCGGGACAAACCGGGAATTCGGAAGCTTATCCGGATCCGTCCATTGATCTGACTGAGGGCATGATGCTGCAGCTCGGACGGTATTCCTTTACCGTTTTG
>CALAEB010000277.1 GCA_937890875.1 uncultured Anaerolineaceae bacterium
ATCTGATCGAGGATCAGTTGGCGATCGGGTTCAAGAAAGTGAGCATCATCTCCCGGGATAACGGAAATGAGATTGCCGCCGCTTTGCGGGAGAAGGGATACGGCGTGACGGAGCTGCGCGGGATGGGCAAGGACGGCGAAGTGGAAATGGTCCAGACAAACGTGAAGCGGAAACATGTGCGGGATGTGGAAAAGATCGCCAATCAGTTCGATCCCAAGGCGTTTATCACGGCGGATGATTTTTACCCGGTGAATCGCAGCGGTTTCTGGCGAAAATAAACGCTTTCCGAAAATAAAAATCAGCCATCATCGATGGCTGATTTTTCTCAAAAGTGCAGTCTCTTTTCGTTAAAGGCTGCTGTCGGTTCTCGGAACGCCCCCTCCTGGAGAAACCCCTTGCATATCCATATAGTAGCATATTCGCCGATTTTTACAACCGTCTGCGTTACATCTATCCTTTATAAATGGGATTATTGTAACCTCTGCTATTGTCAAAGTGATTTGCCCATGGTAATGGCCTGAATTTCAACGGCATCCTGCCGAAGTTGTCCGAAAATGGCAGAATGGCCCCTCCCCGGGTTCAGGATGCCATCGTGAAATGGCGGGTTTTGTTGGGGGAAAAACTTCTGGAAAAGCGCAATCTCTGTTTATAATTTGAGTTCGAAAACAAAAGCAGGAACTTAGGAAAGGCTATGGATAAATTAATTTTTGATGAAAACCAGCAGGAAAGAAAAGGCCTGAATCTGCTGTATACCGGAAATGGCAAAGGCAAAACTACTGCCGCGTTGGGGATGATGTTCCGTGCCTGGGGAAACGATTTTTCCGTAGGCTGCATCCAGTTTATCAAGTCGGCTTCAAGGGTCAAAGGCGAACGCGTTGCCTGTGAACGGATGGGTATTCCCTTTTATACCATGGGAAAAGGTTTTGTATTTACGCCGGAAAGCAATTCAGTTCATGCCGATGCCGCGCTGGCGGCTTGGGAATTGGCGAAAAGCAAAATTCTTTCCCGGGAATTTGACTTTCTGGTACTGGATGAAATCACATATCCGATGAAGTTCGGCTGGCTCGATACGCAGGAAGTGATTACGTGGATCAAAGAAAACAAGCCGCCGTTAATGCATCTGGTGATGACCGGACGGGACGCCCCGCAAGCGTTGATCGATTTTGCGGATATGGTGACGGAAGTGCGGGAAATCAAGCATCATTTCACCACGCAGGGCATCATTGCACAGATCGGAATCGAATATTGATCGCAGGAGCGCCCAGAGCTTCCGCCGCCAGCTTCATATTCCGGATTACTGTCAAGATGTCAGTAATCCGAATTTTGGCAAAAATCTTTTTGTTGTTGTTTTGTCCCCACACGAAGTGTGGGGACAAAACAACAAGTCTTTCTTTTTATTCGAAACAGACCCTGCATTTTCGAACGGCTGACATTTGAGGCAGTCCCTTGACGAAATCCGGTTAGTGGTTATAATAGTGAGCGTTAAGGTACGAAAAAAAATACAAAGAGCACACTTGCGGGCATAGTTCAGTTGGTAGAACACCTCCTTGCCAAGGAGAAGGTCACGAGTTCGAGTCTCGTTGCCCGCTCTTTTTTTAAATAACCGGAAAGAACGAACATGGCGACGTGGCCAAGTGGATAAGGCATGGGTCTGCAAAACCCTGATCATCGGTTCAAATCCGATCGTCGCCTCAACAAGGCGATTAATCAAAATAAAACAAATTCCCCCGCTTGAGGGGGAATTTGTATTATTTTTCAGGAATTCGAAAAATCTGAGAGAGCGTTTCAAATAGAGAGCGCCACGATTCTCCTCTTTCGCTAAATTCGACTTTTTGGCACTCGAACCATTATTTCGAATGGCTGTTATTTTTTCTTTTGGGCGGCTTTCTTCTGCTTCGGTCTTTTGTGCCCGATATAAATTCCGAATTCGGGAAGGATTTTGGATACCAGCAAAAGAATAAACAGCGTCAGAAGAATCGCAAGCGCGAACACAGCCAGCGTGTGCAGGAAATCGTTCATCCAGGCGGGGTTGATGATCATCACCAGTGATAATGTCACCATCAGACAACCGCTGAACAGCTTCAGGATCTGCCCGTGCTTCTCTTGCATGCGGGAAGATTTCATGGTGATCACGGCGATGAAAAAGATGACCAGCTCATCCAGCTGATAGATCAGCATGTATAAGAGCAGCAGCAAGATGAAAGTCAGCTTTGATGCGTTATGCGAGACCAGCAGGTTGCTCCAGATCACCGGGAAAGCAGCCGTGCAGGAAAACTCGATCAGGGAAACCCCGGCTGCCAGAATAATGGTTGCTCCGACCATCGCCCAGACGTTTTCGCTGGAATTCATTACATTCCGCATTTTCTGATAAATTCCGGGCTTCTGGGAATCCTGAATGGTTAATGAAACGCCTTCCTTAAAAAAGAAGTAATCTTTCAGATTGATTATCCCCAAAACCAGCGTCAGGATTGCCACTGCGACCTGAATCCATTTCATGAAACTGACGTACGTCAGAATGGTGAATACGCCGGTGATAAACAGTGCGTAAATACCCGCGGTGACTGTCAGGAAAACCAACCCGATGATGACCGTCTTTTTCCGCGAATTGGTATGGACGATCATTGCCAGCAGCATCGTCAGCACCCATAACGAACATGGATTGACCCCGTCCACCAGCCCGATGATCACCGTACTGAGGAAAAGCGACTGGTTTTCGAGATTGATTTCGCCGATCAACGGGAGGGTGATTACCGAAGCGGGTTTCATAACCGGCGGTTCCAGGTTCTGGATGCCGTCAACGATATCCTGCGGATCGACGACACCCTGTTCAATTCCATCCTGGATGGCCCGCTCCATTTCTTTTTGTTTATCAACGTTGAAGCCAACCCAATATTCGTTTCCGATGAATGTCACCGGGACGCCGCTGGGCTCAAACCCATACGCATCCGCGAATTTTTCGATAACCGGCAGGTTTTCCGGATGTTTCCACAGTTCGAAGTCATGGATCACAAGCTGATCACCGTATTTTTGCGTCATTTCTTCCAGAAAAACTTCCTGTTCAGCACAATGCGGACAACCGTCACCCCAGAAAAAATACATATTAACGACATAATTTGTCGGAGTCTCTGCTGCGGCCGCGGAAAAGACGGTTCCGGTGAGCACAAAAAACAATGTGAGTAGCAGGAACAATAAGAGGAAATGATTTCGTCTCAATAAATTCATGGGTATTGTCCTTTTTCCATAATAAATTGCCCTTAATGTTGATTTTACCGTAAAGTGAAATCGCAGATGTGGTTAATAAACAACAGAATCGGATTCAGTTACGGACGTATATAAAAATTAGCTTAAATTTTCAGAGAATTTTTCCCAGCCCGCTGACGGTGACCGTTCCATCCGGATGGATGAAAACCTCGTTGGTTGGCAGGCCGGTAAAATCCGCTTGCGTGTACCGGTCCGACACGAACCAGAGCGTCTGATTCCCGGAAGGAAGGTAATGCCGGAGATCCGGTTGCCGATCCCTGTTGTAAGGGCCGCAGATCAAGGCGTCTGCCAGCCGAATGCAATCCTGCCAGGAGGGTTCTGAAATCAGCTTTTCTTTGGGAAACCCGCTGAAAATGACTACGGAGCGGTTTGATTGCTGTTTGAAAAGCGTCAGAAATTCCGTCAGTAGTTCTGCCTGCTCAAAAGGTTCGCCGCCGCTGATGGTGAGCCCTTCCGTTTCCGGAGGCATCGTGGTGCGCAAAGCGTCTGCCAGCGCGCCGGCAGAGAATAATTCGCCGCCGGTTGACGCGTGTGTCTGCGGATTGAAACAGCCGGGGCAGTTCAGCGTGCACCCCTGCAGCCAGATCACGGAACGGATCCCCGGCCCGTTCGCGCTGCTGCCGTGCAGAATCGCATGGATCCGCAGCACGATCAGCCCCCGGTATTCCGAATCGCTGTTTTTTCTGCTGGTGTGTGTCCCGACGGCGGAAAAGGCAGCGGCACTGACGCCGTGCCGAGCGGATTCCCTGTCGTCAACCGCGCCTCACGCGTATTTTATCCTGTTGATGCACTTTCCGCGCAACCGGCTGTTCGAGGTATTCAGGCGTCATCTCGCGGCTGCGTATCTTTCCTCCGAGGATCTCTTCCAGCGCTGCAGTTGAATCCAGACAAGCTTCCCCCGGGATGCCGTTTACCCGCACGCGGAGATTCCCTTTTTCATCAATTGTGATTTCAATTTCTTCAAGTTCGGACACTACTGGTCCCTCCTTCTTCCGGAAATTCGGAAAATGAAACCTGTAAATTTTTTTGTAGCGTTATTGGACGGGACCGGGGCAGACAAGATAACAAGAAACTTGATCCCGCTGTTTTCTTTTGCGCTTTGAACAAAACTCTGTTTTCCGGCGGGCGGCTTGCTCACAAGAGGCAGGCGTGGTTGTCAGGCCAGCCTGATCACCGGAAATTTCGAAAACAGTACATCTCCGGTTTTCAGATCTGTCGCGCTTAACAATAACATCTTATTCGGGTCAATTTCAAAAGTCGTTTCAAAACGTGCTTCTCCTTTTTGAGCGGGAGGTGACGCTTTCAGGAACGCCGGCGCTTGTTCGTTCATCCAGTGAAGCGATTGGGCCGAATGTTCCTGTTCTGTCAGCGGAAGCAGCCGGACCTCCCCGTTTTCGGCGAACAGAATCTCGTAGTGGTCCGCCGGAAGAACGGTTTGGCGGCTGATCTCATAAATCGCCAGCCCAAGCAGTGTCTGCCCTTCACAGGCGGCCTTGACCTTTACTGCGGCCACCGGCCCGCTGGTCGGATAATGGGTTCCTTTTCGGATAATTGGATGAAAAGCATAATCCCCGCTTTTCGGATCCCGGTAACGCACGGCGTAGTCATGCTGGATAAAATCGTAGACATCCATGCCGCCTGCGAAACAGGCTGCACCGCGGGCAACCGCTCCCATAGGTTCTCCCGGCAAAATTTTTTCTTCCCCCAGCAAATTCGCCAGGGACTGATGCACTGCGGGAATTTGGCAGCTCCCGCCGACCGGGATCACTTTACCGAGGCGATCTTTCGGATAGCCGTGGTCCGTGGCTTGCAGGATTGTTTCTTGGATCTGTTCCCGAATGATCCGGAACAATCCGCGCTGCTCAAAGAGGCGCTCCAGGAAACTCCGGTCATATTCTGCCGACAGCCGCCGCCCGTCCGCCAGTTTGAGATCGAAAACGGCCGTTTCCTGTTCGGAAAGGTTCAGTTTCAGCTGCTCACAATTCTGCAGCAAGCCGCGGCTGCTCCCAAGGATTGCCGGGTCCTGCGGAGAAAGGGAATGATCCCGGCAGATTTCCTCATAAATCCAGCGGTCCAGCACTGCGCCGCCGATTCCGCAGCCGGATTTTCCGGCAATCGAACAGAACCGGCCGGCTTTCTCCCCATCTGAAGCGGAAGCTTCCTGTACAACCGCGGCGACTGCCTGGAGCGTACTCCCGCCGAAGTCAAATAACAGGAAGGCATCGCCCGGATGAACGGTTTCACCATATCCGGCGGCCGCTGCCGCTGCCTCGTCCACGATCCGGATTCTGCGGTTTTCACCCCGCATGTTCAGCGTTGTCAACCAATTCTCGTAATGCTCAAAAGCCTCCAGCGGAACACTCAGCGTAATCTCCGCCGGGTCGAACGATGCTTGGGCAGAAGCCGAAATTTCAATCAGTTTCAAAAAGTCTTCCGCGGCTTGCTGTGCGCTGATTTTTCCCAGCGCGGTCTGAATGCTGTATGGACTGCGCAACCCGATATAGCGTTTCATCCAGCGGAAGGTCTGCGGGGAAGCAAGCAGCCCGGCGCGGACTACTTGGTTCCCCGCCAGGATTTTCCCTCCGGGCGCATAATGGATCAGCGAAGGGATCACAAATCCGGGCTCTCCGCCATATTCGTCCAGCCGGAGCGTTCCGGCAGCGCCTCTTTCCGGGTCCCAGATTGCGAGCACCGTGTTCGAATTGCCAAAATCAATCGCAAGTTTGTTTGTCTTCATCTCAGAATATTGTACAGCATCGCCTGCCAAAATTCGGCGGGCGTTATGACCTCCTTCAATAAATCTTTCTGCGGGTCGACCGTATGCGCATATGGAAAAAAGATTTTTGTTGTTGAGTCTGCCGGCACAGCCGGCAGACTCAACAACAAAATAAAAATTCCGTCAGGTCGAACTTCAATTTATTGGCTTGGAAGCGGAATCGTTCCCGCGATACCGGAAACGATGATAAAATCAGTCCTATATTTCAATCGACAAGCACGGCGCGGAGCGCGGGCTTGTCTGGAAGGATCCTCATGCTGCAGGAATTGATTTCCCTTTACGAGAAAATTTATCACAGTGTTCCTGATTTTGTCGTGCGCTCGCCCGGCCGGGTCAATCTGATCGGCGAACATACGGATTATAACGAAGGGTTTGTTTTCCCGCTGGCGATTAAATACGCGCAATGGCTGGCGCTGAAATCGACCGGAAAACAGGAAGTCCGTCTGCATACCATGGAATTGGACGCGGAAGGCGTTTTCCCGCTGGACGATTTTTCAAAAAGAGGTGAGAAATGGATCCAATATCCGCAGGGTGTCGCATATATGCTCTCACAGAACGGGTATCCGCTGGCCGGATGGGATGGACTGCTGATGGGGGATCTGCCGTTGGGCGCCGGCCTGTCGTCATCGGCCGCGCTGGAAATGGCCACCGCCCGCGCGTTTTCACTGACCGGAAATTTTGAATGGGATGTGAAAAAAATGGCGCAGATCGCCCAAAAAACGGAGAACCAATGGGTTGGCATCAACAGCGGCATTATGGATCAGTTGATTTCCGGCGCCGGAGAAGAGGGCAAAGCACTGTTGATCGACTGCCGGAGTTTGAACTATACGCCGTATACGCTGCCTGAGGGGACCGTGGTTGTGGTGATGGACAGCATGGTGAAGCATTCGCTGGTCGCTTCTGCGTATAACGAGCGGCGGGAACAATGTATGGAAGGCGCGAAAGCGTTCGGGAAACAGGTGCTGCGGGATGTCAGCCTGGAAGAATTCGAAGCCGGCAGCGGAAAGCTGCGCGAGGTGGTTTTACGTCGCTGCCGCCATGTGCTGGGTGAAAACGCGCGGACATTGGAAGCGGCGAAATGTATGGAAACGAATGATCCGGAACGGCTGGGGCAATTGATGAATGCCAGTCATGCCAGTCTGCGGGACGATTTTGAAGTTTCCTGTCCCGAACTGGATGTTTTGGCGGAAGAAGCACAACGGCAACCCGGCTGTTACGGCGCGCGGATGACCGGCGGCGGGGTTGGCGG
>CALAEB010000278.1 GCA_937890875.1 uncultured Anaerolineaceae bacterium
AATCCAGGCGAGTTGATTGTCGCGTTGAACGAGGTCGCTGATCCCGGAAATCTGGGGACGATTATCCGGACGGCTGACGCGGTGAATTGCGGCGGGATATTGCTGTTGGGAGATTCTGTCAGCCCTTATGAGACGAATGCGATCCGGGCGTCAATGGGCGCGATTTTCTCGCAGCGGATTGTGCGGACGGATTTCGCTTCCATGCTGGCCTGGAAGCAGGCTAACGGGTATCAACTGGTCGGGACTGCGGATAATGCCGAACAGGATTATGCTGCGTTTGATTATCCGGCGCGGTTGATTCTGCTGATGGGGAGCGAACGGCAGGGGCTGGCCGAGAAAATGACGTCCGCCTGTGATCAGATGGTGCGGATTCCGATGATGGGGAGCAGTGATTCACTGAATCTGGCTGTGGCGACCGGCGTGATGTTGTATCAGATCTTTAATTCCCGGCGGGGCCGACCGGGGCCCGCAGTTTAAAGCGAAACAACCGCAAGAAATCTTTTTCCCGAAATTTGAAATGCCGGCCGGATTTCCAACAGTTCGAAATAACGGTTCGAAATATTGAAAGAAGACGCTGGGGTTGTGTCATTTTTGTTTGAAAGAGATTGGTATATTTTAAATTCCTGCCGGATTTAAAAATCTCGTTTTGCTTTCCTGTGTTATGATAACTTTTAGTTCAGGCCGGAGGTCCGGCGTCCGAAAACCGATTTCGGCCCGGGTTTCCAGCATTGGTTTGCATGTCAAAAAGATTGAATGTCTGAAAAAGATTTATAGTTCTATTTTTCGCGCAGCAATCCGGATTTGGCACCTGAATGATCATGCGAGTTCCTGTCCTGAGGCAGGCCATGCTGTGAGATCGGAGCAAAATTGATATCGTATCTTGAAGGCGAAGTGTTTGAAAAAGACGCGGATTCCTTAATTGTTCTTGTCGGCGGGATTGGGTTGAAAGTTTTTACCACCCAGAATCTGCTTCTCCAGGCGGAACCGGGCCAGAAAATTACACTGCGGACGCATTTTATTGTGCGGCAGGATTTGATGACGCTTTATGGGTTTGAAACAGAGGAAGAGGTCCGTTTCTTTGGTTTGCTTATGGGGGTCAGCGGCGTTGGGCCCCGCCTTGCATTGAGCATCTTATCTTCAGCCGGGGTCGAGACGGTCCGGCGGGCGGTCGTTCAGGATCAGCCGGATTTCCTGTCGCGGGTGCCGGGCGTCGGGAAGAAAACAGCCCAGAAAATTGCACTTCATCTGCAGGGAAGAATTTCCGGTTTGGCGGATGGAATTGCCTCTGCGGATTTTCACGCGGCTGATTTTGAGGTGATCGAAGCGCTGACGGGGTTAGGCTACAGCATTGTGCAGGCGCAGGCGGCTGTTCAGGCCCTGCCAAAGGACACGCCGGATGATGTTGAGGAAAAACTGAGGCTTGCGTTGCAGTCTCTCGGATAACGGCCAGAAATTTGAAATTTAGGATATCCTTTCGAATAAAAGCGTGGAAATGAATCATATTGTCATGTTTTAAATTGCCGGGCAATGGAGTTTGGCGGTTCTGTTTTTTTTTGTGAAGAACAAAAAAAACAGAACCGCCGTTTTCTCTTGCGACAAATTCGGCTTTTGAACTTGATCCATAATTCGATTCATTGTATCGATATCCTTCTGCTAACTGTTTCATTCGAAACGGTTTTAATAATTGAAATCCCTTGGTAATAAGAACAAAAATTCGATTTTCATATATAATAGAATATTGGCGATTCGCAAGACTGAACCGCGGCCGAATTGTCGTCCGCGAAGGATTGCTGCGTAAAAAAAACGGAATGACCGCTGATGATCAAAATGAGGCTGAATGACTGAAAAGAATGTGATCCGTGTGATCGGTGCACGGGAGAATAATTTAAAAAATGTAACGGTTGAGATACCGCGTGATAAATTTGTTGTAATTACCGGCCTTTCCGGATCCGGAAAATCCTCTTTGGCATTTGACACGATTTTCGCTGAAGGACAGCGCCGATATGTCGAATCGCTTTCCTCTTATGCCCGGCAATTTCTGGGCCAGATGGATAAACCAGATGTGGATGCGATTGAGGGGCTTTCTCCAGCCGTTTCCATCGACCAGAAAGGAACTTCCCGCAATCCGCGTTCAACGGTCGGGACAGTTACCGAGATATATGACTATTTGAGGCTGCTTTATGCGAGAATCGGAGTGCCGCACT
>CALAEB010000279.1 GCA_937890875.1 uncultured Anaerolineaceae bacterium
ACTCCCGAAATGGCAAAAGCGCTTGAAACATTGGCTGCGCTCAACGAATTCGCACCCGAAGGCGTGATGGTGAATCAGGGCGGTGAACTTTTCGGAACCGCGGACAATAACTGTGCGATCAATCTGCGCAGTCATCCGGCAATTCTGTTTAATCTCCAGGCGCTCGGGTTGAATGACCGCTATGCAATTTCCCGCCTGTTTATTAATGAAGCGTTCGGAAAAGGCGGTATGTTTGCCGGCAGTCCGAATGTTATCAGCGCAAACAGTAAAGTCAAAGATGCTGCCTGGGAGTATCTGAAATTTACTGCGTCAGAATTATTTGCCGAATATTGGTGGGCCAACCAGACCAATGAGGGCCTTCCTGTGATCAAAGCCGCGCTTGAATTCGGCGGTATTAAAGATAATGCCAATGTTTCCGCAGTTTTGGATACTATGCAGTATCTGTGGACTCCGCGGTACATTTACCGCTCCGGCCAGCCGCGTTATATTCTGACAACCGCTGTTGAGGAAGTGACGCTGAACGGGAAACCGATCGCTGAAGCGCTTTCTGCGGCACAAAAAGAAGCTGATGAGTGGATTTCCATTCAATAAACTCAGCGCAGTCTGATCAGTAAAAAAATGTCTCATAAGTCGAAAAGATGGTTGTTTCCCGGGGCATATCGGCATAAAAAGTTCCGGGAAAGCCTGAAAACAGCTTATGAGACATTTATGAAAAATGAATCAGACTGTTCTTCCTATTGTTTTTAATCGTACTATATTTTAATAGAATTGCAGGTGTTTTTCAATGACGCTTCTAATTGCGCATGCCGGATGTGAAGGGACCGCAAACGGATCGATGGAAAGTCTTTATGCTGCTGTAAACAGCGGCGCGGATGCGATTGAAGTTGATCTACGGCTGTCAAACAATAAAATCATTTATGCTCACGATATAAGCGAAGTTATATATGATGACTTCATTAAATTTGACCGGATTCTTGATTTTTTGGCAGGATCCGGCCCGCTTATCGCATGTGATATTAAAACAGAGGAGACTTTTCTTCCCGCACTTGAAACAATTGTGCAAAGGAATATGGATGAACGCGTCATTTTTTCCGGAAAAGTCCCTGTTCGGCACCGTCATACCGGCAGATATCGTTATTGCATTAATGTTGAGTGTGTCTGCAATATCGAAGACGGACAATTGCTCACAGAAAGAAATATCCGAAGTCTGATCCGTTATTACAATCAGCACCGTTCAGAAAATCTGGCTGGTTTTAATGTTAATTATCACTGGATCACGCCCAAAATAGTCCGGCAATTTCAGGAAGCCGGTATCAATCTGTGGGTATGGACAGTCGATGATCCTGAGGCTGTCCAATGGCTTCTGGCCTGTGAAGTTTCCGGAATAACAACCAATAAAATTGTCACGGCAATCGCTCTCGCAGCCAATAATCCTAAGAAGACGAATGGCAATTTGATGTTTGACCAATAACACAATGCGCAGGCTGTTTTTATAAAACGGATTTCAGCGAAATTAGGTGTCGGCGTTTATAAAAAATGGAATCAGTGTTCAAGAATCAGGCGCATACCGATTCCACGATTTGACCGCAGTTTTGACACTGGAGTCTTTGATTTGAATCGATGCCGATAATCCGGCAATTGAACAACGGCAGTATCATAGTTCACATTTTCAAACCATCCCGATAAATTTCATGATAATTTTACGCTTCCGCTCCGCAGGAATTTACATTTCTCCGCTATGATTCCTGCGTATGTTTATATATGCAGGAATCATAGCGCGATATTTGGTATAACACGGAGAGAACAAATGAAAAATCGTATTTTGTATGCTGTGTCGGTTTGTATATTGGTGGCATCATTCATCCTGGCGGGATTCGCCGGTGTTCAAGCGCAGAGCGAAGCCACAAAAATTGAGAAGCTGACGGTCGCGTTTGTTCCGTCAAGAGATCCGGAAGAAATCGTCACGACTACCGAGCCTTTGAAAGATTTGCTGAAGGCCGAACTGGCGAAAGCGGGTTACGAAATCGGTGAAGTCGACATCACCGTTGGAACAAACTATGAAGCTGTCGGTGAGGCGCTTTCCGCCGGAACTGCCGATGTCGGTCTGATCCCGGGTGGCACCTATGTGCTGTATGATGACGGCGCGGATGTCATCCTGACCGCTACGCGTGCCGGTCTGAGCAAAGACTCCGACAACGCGATCGACTGGAACGATGGCCTGCCGACCGAACCGTCCGACAAACAGGCTGTTTCGTACCGCGCGCTGATCATTGCCGGCCCGTCCGAAAAAGGTCTGGAACTGAGCGCGAAAGTGAATAACGGCGAAGAACTGACTTGGGAAGATCTGGACAGCGCCAACTGGAGCGTTATGAGCACTTCCTCCCCCGCCGGTTATATTTATCCCACCATCTGGCTGCAGGACCGCTATGGCAAAGGGATCACCGACCTCGCCCACGCAGTGCAGTCCGATTCCTACGGCAGCGCGATGGCCAGATTGGCCGCTGGTCAGGTTGATCTTCTGGTCGGCTATGCGGATGTCCGCAGAGACAACGTCGAAAAATGGACCAGCGAATTTGGCAGAACCGCTTCCATTTGGGAAGAAACCAATGTCATTGGGGTGACGCCGGCCATTTATAACGATACGATCAGCGTCAGCAAAACTTCCAAAATTATGACCGATGAATTCAAACAGGCGCTGACCGATGCCTTTATCAACATCGGCAATACGGAAGAAGGAAAAGCGGTCATCGCTATTTACAGCCACAATGGTTATATGCCGGCAAAATCCTCGGATTATGATAACGAACGCAAAGCGCAGGAATTGGTTCAGGAACTGAGCTCAAAATAAGCAGTTCCGCCGCTGAACGCAAAGCAGGATTCAGAGATTGAATTGGGGCAGGGATCCGTTTCCCTGCCCTTTTTTGTATCGGGACTATTTCGGCGAGAGCAAGTGGCGTATAGATTTTCCGCAGACATTTGGAAAGAATGATCCAATATTGAATTCCTGTCGGAAACCGCGAAGGATTTTTAAAACATGATTGAATTTGACCACGTTTCCAAGATTTATCCCAATGGCGTAAAAGGGTTGGATGATGTAAGTTTGAAGATCGAACAGGGGGAGTTTGTCGCGATCATCGGCTTGTCCGGAGCCGGAAAATCCACCCTGATCCGTACGATCAACCGGATGATCGATACGACGGAGGGCAGACTGACTGTCGACGGGACAGAAGTGAACATGTTAAAGGGAAAACAGCTGCGGAAATTCCGCAGAAAGATCGGAATGGTTTTTCAGTCTTTTAATTTGGTAACCCGAACCACTGTCATTCGGAACGTGTTGACTGCCAAAGTGCCGGATATGCCGTTTCTGCGTGTTCTGTTTGGAATTTTTACCAAGGCGGAGAAATTAGAAGCCCTGGAAGCGCTGGATAAAGTGGGGATCCTTGAAAAGGCTTTTATCCGCGCGGATCAGCTTTCCGGCGGGCAGCAGCAGAGAGTCGCGCTCGCCCGGACACTGGCGCAAAATCCGCGGATCATTCTGGCGGATGAACCGGTGGCCGCATTGGATCCGGTGACAGCGAAGCGGGTGATGGATGATTTCAAACGGATCAATCGGGATATGGATATTTCGATCATTATGAATATTCATCACGTGGAACTGGCACTGAGTTATGCGGAACGGATTATCGGCATCCGGGAAGGAAAGATTGTTTATGACGGCAAAGTTTCGGATGTGACCGGCGAAGTGTTGGATGCGATCTATATGGAAAAAGCGGACGGGATCAAATGAGTATTTATGAAAAGTTGTTCCCGCCGCGGGAATTGGAATTAAGCAGCGGGGAAAAGATTAAAGAACCGCGGTCGCGGACGCTGTGGATTCTGCTGCTGTTGGCAGCGGCGATGGTTGTTTCAGCGAAAGTCACCGGATTTGACCTCGCCACCATCCTGGAGCGCGGAGAACAGTTTTTCGTTATTGTCGGACAGATGTTTCCGCCGAAATGGAGTTACAGGAACCGCATTTTGTCCCCTTTGCTGGATACGATCAAAATGTCGCTGCTGGGCTCTGCGATTGGATCCTTGCTGGTGGTTCCTTTTTCTGTGATCGCGTCAAGCAATATTGTCAAAAACCGGGGGATATTGTTTGCCGTAAGACTGTTTCTGAGCATTGTCCGGACGCTTCCCACTTTGGTTTCTGCGTTGATCGCGACGTATATGTTCGGGTTCGGCATGTTGGCCGGGACCTTTGCGATTGCGGTGTTCACGTTTGCTTATGTTGGAAAACAGTTGTATGAACTGATCGAAACGGTCGATATGGGCGCTTATGAGGCAATGGAGGCCATGGGGGCCGGTAAGCTGCGCAGTTTTTTGACCGCCATCCTGCCGCAGGTGATGCCGGCGTATCTTTCGACCTGTTTGTTCTGTTTTGAGGGAAACGTGCGGTATGCGTCCATTCTGGGTTATGTCGGAGCCGGCGGTTTGGGTGTGATCCTGAACGAGAAAATTGGCTGGAGAGAGTACAGCAGTGTGGGCATGATCCTGATCGCTTTATTCCTTACCGTGGTCATCATCGAAGCGCTCAGCCATTACCTCAGAACAAAACTGACTTAGGAGCGCGGGCGATATGAACGAAAGAATTTTAAAAGCATACGAACAAGAACCGCGCCGCTGGGGCTGGAAGCTGCTGGTGGCGTTGATTTGCGCTGCGCTGATCGCATGGTCAGGCTCAACCATTCAGTGGAGTGCGATCACCCATCAAGGGCTGGAAATTGCGGGCAGGATTTTGAACGGGATTTTTCATCCGGACAAAGAACTGTTATTTAACTTGACGAAATCCAGCGTCTTCTACCTGCTGCTGGAAACGGTCTGCATCGCATTCCTGGGGACCATCGTCGGGGCTGTTCTGGCGGTTCCCTTTGCGTTTATTTCCGCGACCAACATTGTCCCCCTGCCGCTCAGCCTGATCGGACGGACGATTATTATGGCTGTCCGGACGGTTCCGCCGTTGATTTATGGATTGATGTTTATTCGTGTGACGGGGCCGGGGCCTTTCACCGGGCTTTTGACGATGTCCCTGTGCTCGATCGGGATGGTGTCCAAAATGTATATTGAAGCGATCGAAGATTTTGATATGAGGATATTGGAATCTTTGGATGCCTGCGGATGCGGATTTTTCCAGAAGATCCGCTATGGGATCATTCCGCAGCTTTTTCCGGATTTTATGTCTACCATCATCTACCGGTTTGATATGAATCTGCGCGATGCCACCGTGCTCGGGATCGTCGGTGCCGGCGGTATTGGCGCACCGTTGATCTTTGCCATGAATGCCTACCGTTGGAATCAGGTGGGCGCGCTCCTGGCCGGGCTGATCGTTTTGGTGATGGCGGTGGAGTTCTTTTCAACGAAAATCCGCGTCAAGTTGGCCAGAGGGTGATCGGCGATTCGAAATATCAGCATCCTTTTCCGAAGAGAAACTTTGTTGTTCTTCTGTTTTGCATTCCGCGTAAAATAAAAGAACAACAAAGAATCCTTTCCATATTTCGAAACGCTGTGCTCTGCCTCATTTCCCCTTTAAATTTCATGTGCATAGACAGAAAGAAAGCATCGCTGATATTTTATATAATCACAGTAGAAAAGGAGTGAAGGCGGTCTATGATATTTCTATACAAGGACTCCGGATGTTGTACCGCCATAAGAAGATGACCAGAGAATTGTTCGCTCAATATAAATGCCGTTATTCTCCCAATGCCAGCACCGCAAGCATCTGTTTATGGGTGATTGCGGCGGACACAATCCCTGGAATGGATGGGTACATCCCGAAAGGTGGTGGATAAACATGACCAATGAAGAAAAATGGAACGCGGTTGCGACAAATAACGCGGGCTATGATGGAAAATTTTACTAAGATCGGAAGAGCGTCGTGTTACTACGCGGTAAAATCAACCGGGATTTATTGCCGCCCATCCTGTAAGTCGAAACTGCCGGATCCCGCGAATATTCTGTATTTTGATACCAAAACAGATGCTGAAAATGCCGGTTACCGGCCCTGCAAACGCTGCCGTCCCGATCTGATCGATTATCAGCCTGTTCAGAACCTTGCGCGGCAGATGAAACAAATCATTGACAGCGAATTTTTGGATAAAGCCCATGTTTTTCAGGAACTGAAAAAGTTAGGCGTAACGCCTAAACGATCCATCGAAATTTTCAAAGAACAATTTGGCGTGACGCCCGGCGCATATGCGGACAGATTGCGCATGAATGAGGCGCGCTGCCGGCTGTCAGAATCCGATATGCCCATTCTTGAGATCGCATATACGCTTGGTTTTGAGAGCATTTCCGCTTTTTACTCATTTTTCGGCCGATATACGGATATGACTCCCGGCGAATTTCGCAGAAATGCCCAAATTTCTTCCGGCATGGAAGCAGAAGCAGAAACTTCTTTTGTTTATCCTGCAGCCTTGGGAACAATAACGATTACGGCGGATAGGGATGCGATTACGGGGATACGCTTTGGAGAGCCTGTTATGCCCTTCAAATACGGGAGAAATATACTGACCGATATGGCGGCGGAACAGCTTGCGGAATATTTCAGCGGAACAAGAAGCGCATTTACAGTGCCTTTGCGCCCGGCGGGAAGCTCATTTCAGCAGTCGGTATGGTCCGCCTTGCGGGACATTCCTTACGGAAAAACCAACAGTTATAAACAGATCGCTGAGCGCATCGGAAGGCCCACTGCCAGCCGTGCGGTGGGTATGGCAAATAACAGGAATCCCATCCTGATTATGATTCCCTGCCATCGGGTAGTCGGGGCGGATGGCTCGCTGGTGGGCTATGCAGCGGGATTGCCAATAAAACAACGCTTGTTGGCGTTGGAAAGGGAAATTTTCAACCATTCCGCCTGAACGGAACATTGCCTCCCTGTTTTTGCCCGGCGTAACGGATGTTATGGCGCATGACGAGATTCAGACAAGCAGCAATTCGAAGTATAAAGAAGGTTTTTTTGTTGTTCTCCTAAATCTGCTCTTCGCGTGGATTTATGAGAACAATATTTTTTTTTCTTTTTATTCGAAAGGCTTTCCTAAATTTCGAATTCCTGCAGTACAATTGCGCTGTGAGAAATTATCATCATATGGTATTATGATTTTTGTCAGCAGTGCAGCTTTTTATGAAATGAGAATCTTCTTTGGCTGTGCTTGCTCCGCTCAATGTATGCCCGCAGTCCAAAGTCTGGAAATGTCTTTGTCTTTTGAGATGCTCCGGATTTTTTTCAAAATTTGAATGAATGGATGACTGTCAGCAAGTCAGGATGGTGATCCCGTTCCGACCAGAGGAGCGGCTGATTGATCTTTCATTTTTCGCTGATTGATGAGTGAAAGAATAGCCAACAATTTTTCAAATTCGTATGGATAGGAGAAACAGGACCATGATTGCAATCACACCCGAAGCCAGGACCTGGCTGGACCAAAAGAAACGCGATGTCGTAACCTTGGAACGCCAGGTTGCGAAACTCAATGCCTGCTGCGCCACGACGCTTGCCTATATGGATGTGTATTTTCACATTCCGGATTCACCGGCGAATTTTCAAAGTGAGACGGTTGACGGGATCACCGTTTATTATCCGAAAACTATTAAACTGCCGGCGGATCGCGATGTGGTGATCGAGCTGCAGTCAACGCTGGGCATCAAAAGCCTGAAGGTGGAAGGGCTGATGCAGCGGTCTGACACGAATCGGTAGAAATTTGGCTGTCAAAAAGGTGTCTGCCCTTTTGTATCCCGGCTGCTATCAGGGATGCGGGTGCTTCAATCGATTAAGATAACTGCCAGGAGTTTCTTTTAAGAATTGCCGGTGTTCTGCCTTTTTTATGCTGGTGTTCCTTTCATTTATAATCAGTATTTTTTTAATAATGAAGGAGCGGTACACTGAAATGCCGCTCCTCTGCAGATAAAATGTTTTGTTCTATTTCAGACTATCAGCGATTTCTATCCAGATGGTTCTTGGGTATTTGTTGAACCCGCTCACGGTATAGCCAATGCCATCTTCAAACCAGCTCAAGCTGGCCCCGCCGTCTCCGCCGTCTTCCAATTCTTTCCAGCCGTCTTCCGTCCAATAGCCCTGCGAGATCAGCGCTGGTTGGTCATGGACGGTTACGGTGTCAAAGGCTTCCGGGTGGTCCTTGCGAATGGCTTCCAGTGTCTCTCCATTCCCGCTGACCTGACTGATTTCAAGCATCTGACTGCCGTCGCTGTAATAGAGTGTGACGCTCCGCTGTCCGCCATTCTTATCAACCCGTATATGATCCAGGTTCATACCTTCCGGCAGCTTACCAGGGAGCTTAATGCTGAATCCGGATAAGGTTTCGGCTTCGTCAACCGAGGTGAGGAATTCCGGATCAGGCTGATCTTCCGCGATCCGCCGGACGCCGGTCATGCTTTCGGCCACTTTGACCATTTCCTGTTTAGTCAGTCCTCTCTGTGCGAGGTTTATACCGCCGATCTTACGGGCAAAGATCATGATCCGGTAAGGTTCCATCTCAAACTGCAATGCCTGATGCTCGAGGATATTGCCGCAGAGCGGAGTCGGATCAATACTGCCGTAAACGTATTCACCGTTCCCGTTCAGGCTGCCGCCTACGGCAAGGTTTTCCTTTTCGAGCAGGACTTGATCCGGTCGCAGCCCTTCAGGAACGAGCTCTTTCAGGTCGGGCAGCGGCGCAGAAACACGCTGGGCGATACTCAATGAAGGAGCGGGGAGGTTTCCCGCATCGCGATTACTGAGCGGAATATCGTCCGGGTGGGTATATTCGATGCAGAGGATTTCCTGTTCCGGTACATATCGTGCGGAAGACAGTCGATAGCCTTCCGGCAGCCAGGTTGGCTCCACAGCTTTGAAACCGGCTGTTTGCCCGATTTCTGCCAGGTTAACCACAGGTGTGACAGTTGCCTGGATGAGGGGAGCAGGATGACTGTTTTCCGTCAGGCCGGCAGCCAGCGCGATGACACCGGCCTTGTCCGGACAATTACCCAGAGCATCCGTACCTTCTTCCGCTGAAACGGACAAAAGATAGAACCGCTCCTGTTCTTCCCAGCGCAGAACCTGCATATTTTGCTGCGGATCCCAACGGGCCGTTTTATCGCCGCCATAAGAGAACCAGCCGCCCTGCAAGTATTCGGCCTCCGCGTTCCCAATTTGGACAGTTTCAACTGCTGCTTCGCCGGCGATCAGCCAGCCTGTTTCGGCCGCCGGGTCAGTTTTCCCTTGCGAGAGTGTGATAACGCACAGCGGATCGTCGCTGCGGTAGGTGAGAACGATTTCGGACGGCCCGCCGGTTGCTCCGATAAAGCTCATTCCCGCTGGAATTTCCACTAACCCTTGAACCGGGAAATCCACCATTGCGCGGATCTCGTCCAGTGAACAGCGCGCGTTCGGACCCTCCCCGCAGCGGTCATAAAAAGCCGGATGAATCGTGGCGGCCGGCGTGT
>CALAEB010000280.1 GCA_937890875.1 uncultured Anaerolineaceae bacterium
CGTTTTTTCTGGCGGAATGCGTCGATGTGGAAACGGCTGTTGACGCATACACGATCGGGAGCGCTTATTGCCAGCGGATGGAAGCGTTTAAGGGCCGTATCCGGGAAGGATATCTGGCGGATCTGGTTGTTTTGGACAGGGATATTTTTACTGTCCCGGCGGAGGCGATTAAAGACATTCTGCCGGTGATGACCATGATTGGCGGGGAAGTCGTATTCGAGCGGACAATCTGACCGGCAAATACGGAAAACTGCATTTGAGGGCCTATTTAGAAATACCGGTAATTCGGAAGTGATTCCCGTATTTCGTATTGCTGAAACAACATTTCTCTGAATGCCTATGAAATACGGAAAATCCGGCGCTGTTTTGATCGCTCAGTCAAAATCCGGAGCGATTGACGGAACGGTTTCCGGCAGCTGGTAGCGCTGAAAATAGGTGATCAGCCTTCCGGGGATCGTTCCGCGGATCACGACGCTGTTTTGTTCGTTTTCAAAAAAATCGACAATGCCCTGGTCATGGTATAAAGCGATCAGCGACCCTTCCGAATAAGGAATCCGCACTTCCATCGGGACCATCTGCTCAAAAAGCCGCTTCATGATCCCGCTTTTCAGCGCATCAATTCCCTGTCCGGTTCTGGCGGAGATGAGAAATGCATCCGGGTCCGATTCGGCCAAGACCCGGGCGGCTTCCTCCGCGTCTTCCAGCAGATCGGATTTGTTAAAAACGTTGATCACGGGAATGTTATCCGCCTGAATTTCCGCCAGTGTTTCCCGGACGCTTTCATACTGCGCTGCGGCGTTATAGTGGGAGGCGTCGATCACATGCAGCAGCAGATCGGCCTCGTTGATTTCCTCAAGCGTGGAATGAAAAGCCGCGACAAGCTGTGTCGGCAGTTTCTGGATAAAGCCGACGGTATCGGTGAACAGCGTCAGATGCGCTCCCGGCAGGATCACCCGGCGGGTGGTTGGATCCAGCGTGGCGAAAAGCTGGTCAGCCACATAAACTTCCGCGTTGGAGAGTACATTCAGCAGCGTTGATTTGCCGGCATTCGTGTATCCAACCAATGCGATTACCGGTATTCTCGAACGCTTTCTTTGCACCCGGTATCGCTTTCGATGCTCGGAAACTTTTTCGATCTCTCTTTTTAAAATCGTAATCCGCTTGCGGATCTCCCGTTTATCGACTTCCAGCTGTGTTTCGCCGGGACCGCGCAGCCCGACGCCGCCGGCACTTCCGGTGCGTCCGGATGCGCCGCCGCCCTGGCGTTCCAGATGGCCCCAGGCATGAGAGAGCCGGGGGAGCCGGTATTCGTGCTGCGCCAGTTCGACCTGAAGACGTCCCTCTTTTGTGTTGGCATGCAGCGCAAAAATATCCAAAATCAGTGCGGTGCGGTCCAGGACACGGACTGACTTTCCCAGCCGCAGGCTCAGCCCGCGCAGATGGCGCGGGTTCAGCTCGCAATCAAAAATCACGACGTCGGCCAGCGTCTCTTCGGCCAGTGCGGCGACCTCATCAATTTTTCCGCTGCCGATATAAGTATTGCTGTGCGGCTGTTCCAGGCGCTGACTGGTTTCGCCGACAATTTCCAGCCCGGCTGTGTCTGCCAGCAGTGCCAATTCCTCCAGCGAATCGGAAAGGGAGAGCAATGAAGGTTCGTTTTTGATCTCGACCCCGACCAGAAAAGCTCGTTCTTTGCGTTGGTTGGTTAATTTTAAGTTATTCTCTGTCATTAATTTCAATTATACCGGGATTCGGCAGACTGCATTCCGTATTGGCAATTCGAGATGTAGACGGACCTTTCGGATAAGGAGAGAAAACCAATTGTTCGTTTGTTTTTGCGTTTTGCGCAAAAACAAACAACTAAAGAATCCTTCCCATATTTCAAGTTGCTGGTCCGGACCGGCAATCAGTCTTTTTTCGGTAAATGTTTCACGATGTCGGCCGCGGTAAGAATCATCCCATATACAGCGAAGGCCGCTAACAGGATCAGGAAAAGGTCCCGGGCCGCGGAGTAGGAGGTTGTCGTGAGACCCTTCACGCAGATATGGCCGATAATATACGCCACCGGCAAGTAGAAAACTTTTTCAAGCACCTGTGCAGCTGTTCGCCTTTTCCGCAGCAAAATCCACGCAATTCCGATCAAAACAGTGCCGATAACGGCAATCGCGGCATAATAATTTAGAACCAGCCGGGGCAATGTGATTACGCCTCCGTTCTCATACCAATCGGGAACGCGGCCGGCGATGATCCGGTTTTCTTCCCCCGGCGTACAATACCAAATCGTGTCAACATCCGCGGCGATCCGGGCCGTCTGCGGCCCTTTGTTCAGCCATTGATCCAAAGTGGTGCGCCATGCCATGATTTCCACTTGGGCAAGCCCGTCTTCATCGGAATAAGGCGTCATATGGTATCCGGTCACTTCTTCATGAAAAGAAACGAGGCCCCTGCCGTCGTCCAACTCGGTTACTTGCAGAAGATTCTCCGAATACGGAAAATACTCCGGCGCGGAAAGATATGCGAAGGCTGTAATCAGCACGACCAAAACCGCCATAGCCGCTAAAAGCACCGCAGTATTTTTCTTTTTGCGGATTTCCTTCCGCACTTTTTTCAGCGGCAGACTGCTGTCCGGCGGCATGGCGGATTTTGTTTTCATGGATTCATATTTTTTGCGGCAGACCGCACAGGTTTCCAGATGCGCTTCCACCAACGCGGCGGAGGCTTCACTGGCAATTCCCTCAGTATAGAGCGGGAGCAGATCCCGGATCACATCACAGGAAAGGTTCATTGGTCATCCTCCATTTGGTTTTGAATTTTCGCTTTTGCCCGGTGATAAGTGACGCAGGCCCAGTTTTCCGTTTTACCGAAGAGAGCGCCGATTTGCCGGAAACTCAGCGTTCCCAGCGTCCGAAGCGTGAATACTTCTTTATAGGGCTCGGTCAGATGATGCAGCGCTTCATAAATCCGGAGGGATGTATCCGTGTTGCGAAACTGCGCTGCAACGTCTGCCGGGTCGGCAGGCTCCGGATGGTCCTCCAGCGATTCGATTTTGCCGTTTTTTCTCAAATAGGAATAATAACAGTTCCTGGCGATCCGGCACAGCCATACCCTTATCTGACATTCGCCGCGAAAGCGGTCGACGGACTCCAGCGCTTTGAGGAATGTTTCGGCGGTGATATCCTCGGCAATCGTCTCATTTCCGGATAACTTCCGGATATACAGAAATACGTCATTGAAGTACGCCTGATAGACGGCTTCAAATTCCGTTTGCGTCAATTTCTCATCTCCCATTATTTATAAGACGTGTGAAAACGGAATTTCTTACAGAGATGCAAATGTGCTGTTTGGAATCTCCTGGACTGACCCGCGTTGAAGGTGCAGTAAGGGAAAAGGACGCCCCATTTCGTCATGTTCTGACCTGCCTGTCACGCGAAAACCCATATGCGTATGGAAACCGACTCCTTGGATATTTTGTTCGTTGACATCAACGTATTTTGCCTGGAAGTGCTCAAAAGCATACTGCAAAAGTTTTTTGCCGGTCCCCTGCCCTCTGGCGTTGGCATCAATGAACAACATTTCAATTTTCTGTTCATTAATCCCGATGAACCCCTGTAAAATCTCGTTATTGTCAGAATAGCAAAATAGATGTTCTATGGACGCTAAACCCTGATTCACTTCCGGCCTTATGTTAACAATATCATTTTCAGAAAGAAAAAGATGCGTTGCTCTTACAGAAGATTCCCATATTTGAAGCAGACGATTTATTGTTTCTTTGTCCCGCTCCGGCCGCGGAATTATTCTGTTCATTCGTTTGTTTGTTCTCCGTTTGTTTTATCCCCATTAAACTGATACACTATCCTATCATAACGAAAAAGCGTTCCTGCGGGGTGATTTTTTCAATTCTGTAAAAAATATTCTGGAAGAAGAGGCAGGATGGGACGATTTATTTTTTCGTCACAGCAGGCACGGCAATTTCTCCTGTGGAAGCAGGGCCTGCTTGGCGCCTACCGGTTTTCGGGCAGGTCGGGTGTGCTGGCGTTTGTCCGGCAGGCAGGGTGCATCCAGTATGATCCGATCGATATCTGTGGAAAAAATGCCGAATTGGTGCTGCAGTCACGGGTCGCGGGTTTTTCAAAACAGATGCTCTCCGCGCTGTTATATGAAGAGCGGGAACTGGTTGACTATTTTGACAAGAATATGGCGATTTTTCATGTCGAAGACTGGAAATATTTTGCGCGGATGCGGGCACATCACCATGCCAATGGACGGAGCCGGGATGCGGTTGAAGCGGCTATCCCCGGCGTGATCCGGACGATTCAACAAAAAGGCTTTGTCTGCTCAAAGGATATTCAACTTCCGCAGACGGTGGATTGGAGTTGGAGTCCGACTTCATTGTCCAGAGCTGTGCTGGAGACGCTGTATTTCCGCGGCGCGCTGGTGATCCATCATAAAAAGGGAACGCAAAAATATTACAGTCTGGCGGAAGCGCAGCTCCCGGCTCATATCCTGGAAACACCGGATCCCAACGAGTCCGAAGATGCGTTTCTGGCATGGCAGGTTCAGCGGCGGATCGGATCAGTCGGCATGCTTTGGAACCGGCCTTCAGATGCATGGCTGGGGATTGACGGGTTGAAGTCGGAAGTGCGCACGCGGATTTTTTCTGCGTTGGCTGCGGCGGGACGCATCGTTGAATGGACTGTGGAAGGAATTGGCGGAAAGTTGTACATTCTAAAAGAAGATGAGGCGCTTGCCGCTCACGTTTTGTCCGGGGATAATGTCCCGAAACGGCTGGAGTTCATCGCTCCGCTGGACAATTTGCTTTGGGACCGCAAACTGATCAAAGCACTTTTTAATTTTGATTACAAATGGGAAATTTACACGCCGGTGACGCTGCGAAAGTACGGGTACTACGTGCTGCCCGTCCTTTATGGGGATCGGTTTGCCGGACGGGCTGAAGTGGTTGCCGATCGGAAGCAATCGCAGTTAGTGGTCCGCCAGTTCTGGCCGGAAGCGGACGCCGGTGCAGATGATAACTTCCGCGTTTTGTTTGCTGAACGGCTGCGCCAATTCGCCGCTTTTAATGACTGTGATACGCTCCGGTTCGAACCGACGGCGCAGCGGTGGAAATTCTGAGGAAGAGATTTGTTTTTTGCGCCGATTTTGAAATTCCCGATCCGGACAGGAAACGG
Organism: uncultured Anaerolineaceae bacterium; assembly: GCA_937890875.1. Taxonomy (GTDB): domain Bacteria; phylum Chloroflexota; class Anaerolineae; order Anaerolineales; family Anaerolineaceae; genus Flexilinea. The sequence continues at coordinate 5,187 of CALAEB010000280.1, forward strand.
TCTTCTCCTGTATAATTCGAAATCATGAAGACGGATACGATTCTTTTGCAGCCTTTTGACAATATCGATTCCATTTTGGACAAGCTCCGGCAGGTTTCCAAAATGGAATCGATATTGTCAAAAGGCTGCAAAAGAATCGTATCCG
>CALAEB010000281.1 GCA_937890875.1 uncultured Anaerolineaceae bacterium
AATGACCGGAACCCCATTCCGCCGCATCAGGTCCAGTGAAGCTGTGTTGTAGCTTTCCGCGTCTGCTTCGCGGCGGAAGAAGGTGTTTTCGTATAAACGGTGCCGGTTTTCATCGACCGGGGTGAGCGTCACCCAGATGGTCTTTTTCCCGCGGGAATGGATGAGGTCCAGGCATTGCTGTAAATTGGAGCAGTATTGCTCCAATGAAATCATGCAGGCGTCATTTTCGCTCGGGAATCTTTTTATATCATGCAATCCCGCGTTTAGAAGGATGTTCTCCGAGGCGATATCCTGAATAACAACTTTCAGGTATTGCAGAACGACGCCGGAATCCGTACCATTTTCACGGTTATATTCACCGGGGATCTCAGGCGCTGGAATATCGCCCTTGCGAACGATTTTCCAGCCCGGCCCGAGGAATTTTCGGAGATATGGCGTGTAATGAATCGATATGCTGTCACCCAGAACAAAAATTTCTTTTTTCATCGCTGCCGATTTCCTGTATAGACGGTATATCCTCTCATCCAGCGTTACGGGAGAATTTTCTCCGCGGCCGCTTTATCCAAATATAGCGTACACCAGGGCGTTTCTTTTAAGATGGTCGCCGGGCAATCCTCATTGACCGGTTCAACTTTTGTCCGGTATACCGCTTCGGCTTTTCGTGATTCCGGCACAATACAAAGCATGTTTTTTGCCGAACGCAGTGCGGGGATCGTGAGGGAAAGCGCATAAGTCGGAACTTCATCCAATGAAGCGAAATGACCTTCGCCTACCTGCTGCCTGCGTGATTTTTCATCCAAACGAACTTTTTTAATGTAAAACGGATCGTCAAAATCGGCGAATGGCGGATCATTGAACGCAAGATGCCCGTTTTCACCGATGCCTAACGCACACAGGTCCGCAGGGTTGTCTCTCAGCAGCTTTTCATAAGCGAGCATATCTTCGCGTAACGTTTTGCCGTCACCCGGAACCGGGTAAAATTTTCCGACTTTGACAAAATCCAGAAAGTGTATCCGGAGAAAATATGGAAAGCTGGCTTTATGTCCGGCAGGCAGATCGATATACTCGTCCATATGGAAAACATTCACTTTTGACCAATCGATATCCGGCAATGTGCGCAAAGCCTCTAAGAAAGTCAGCTGTGAGTTGCCGGTCGCAATAATGATATTGGCGAAGCCTTTTTCGATGATCGCTTTGTTGATAATTTCCCGCGCCTCAAGTGCCGCAGCCTGACCAATTTCCTGATTGGTTTCGTAAATCCGGACTGGGAGTTGTCCCCATTGATCTTCAAAAATTGTGTTCATCTCAATCCTTTTATTTGCATGTGTAATTATTAACGTAGATATATTGCATTTTTTCTCCCGCATCAAGCTTAACACCGTGCGGTGTGTTCAGCGGAATATTGATGATGCAGGGTTGTTCAACGCGTATATCTTTGTCACCTAAAATAACGGTTCCCGAGCCGGAAATGACCACATATGCCTGGAGCCATTCGGAATGGGAGTTGACGTCCGTTGCCGTGGGACCTTCTAGGGTAACCAGCCCCATGGAAATATTTTCTCCGGCGATTCCCCGGGGAAGCAAATGCCGGTACGTGATGTTCGGGCCGCCATCCTGCGTATAATATTCCAGCTCTTCGAATGATTTGATAAATTCGGTCATGATGTTTCCTTGCTGTATTTTCAGTCTTCGATCCTCATCGGCTGCCCTTTTTGGATCACCTGAACCGGGGCAAAATCTTCGCTGAATAAGACAATGTCCGCGTCCAGGCCCGGCTTAATGCTGCCAATGTGTTCATCCATTTTCATTATGCCGGCAGGAATTTCGGTCACTATACGGACTGCTTCCGGAATGGAAAGTCCGGCTTCCTGAATCAGTACGGGGATTTCCCGGTTCAGCAGTGTGGTGCTGCCTGCGAAACTGCTGCGGTCCGGGACCATGCCGACGCCATCCGCTACTTCATAGATTTGGTCTCCCACACGGAATTTTGAGCCTTCCGGCAGCCCTGCGCCGTTCAGCGCATCTGAAACAGCGCAGAGCTGTTCTTTCTTGCATTGAATGGCAAGTTTCATCAGCGTCGGTGGCAAATGGCGGTTATCCGCGATAATTTCCGTCGTCAACGCCGGATTGGTCAGTGTTACTTCGACCAATCCCGGCTGCCGCCAGGGACCGTGCCGGACAACCCCGGACATGGCGCTCCACAGGTGGGTGACATGGGACGCTCCCGCGTCAATTGCGGGAAGGATTTCTTTCTCAATGGCCATGGTATGACCCATTGCCGCGATGATTCCGCTGGAAGCAATTTTTTTGATTGCGGCAATTGCTCCCGGAAGTTCCGGCGCAAGCATAAAAACCGAAATCGCGGAATGAAAATCCATCAGCCGATCGATGGTTCCGTCATCCGGCGTCCGGATTGTGGATGCCGGCTGTGCGCCGGCTGCCGGCGGCGCGATATACGGACTTTCAAGATATGCGCCGCGAATCTGCGTCAGTCCGATTTTTTGGTCTGCCTTCCATTTTTCAATGAATGCCAATACCCGGCATAAATCGTCTATGGGTGCGGAAACCAGTGTCGGCTGAAGTGTTGTGACGCCGCAGGATAGTGTCTTTTTCAGAATTGTTTCAAACGCTTCTGCGGAAGGGTCATTAAAAGTATGATGCAGGCATCCGTGAATGTGGATGTCGATCAAACCGGGTGTAACATAGGCCCCTCCGGCGTCAATCGAGCTGAATTCATCAGAATTGTATTCATCCGCCGCAGCAATTGCGGTGATCCTGCCATCGGTAATCAGGACGGATTTTCCTTCGATAATGCGATCTGATAATACGATTCTGCCATTTTGAATGGCAACCCGATTTTCGATTCCACTCATTTCTGAATCCCTTCCAGTTTTAATTCTTCCGCCCGGTGGCAGGCTGTCCAATGTTCCGGTGAAACTTCGCGCAGTTCCGGAGTTTCAGTTTTACATCGGTCGGTGCAATAGGTACAGCGGGGATGGAAGTAGCATCCACTGGGCGGATTCGCCGGACTGGGAACTTCGCCCGGCAGACCTTTCCGGTTTTGGATCAATCTGGGATCGGCGATCGGAACCGCGGCCATCAGCGCTTCTGTATACGGGTGGCGCGGGGTGCAAAACAGCTGCCCGGTCGGCGCAGTCTCGACGATTTTTCCGACATACATGACGGTTACCCGATCACAGATATGACGGACAACGGAAAGGTCATGCGCGACAAAGAGATATGTCAGCCCCATTTCTTCCATTAATTCCATCAGCAGGTTCAGCACCTGCGCCTGGACTGAGACGTCCAATGCGGAAACGGGTTCGTCCGCAACTACCAGCCGTGGCTGGAGCGCTAACGCCCGGGCAATGCCGATGCGCTGCCGCTGCCCGCCGCTGAATGAGTGCGGATAACGGACCATATATTCGGATCGCAACCCGACTTTTTTCAGCAATTCAGCGACCCGGTCTTCCCGCTCCTGACGGCTGCTGATGCCGTTTACCAGCATCGGTTCGCTGATGATTTCGAAGATGTTCATTCGCGGGTTCAGCGAACCGAACGGATCCTGGAAGATCATCTGCATCTCAGTGCGGAGCGGGCGCAATTCTTTGGCGGTCATGTTTGCCAGATCAACCTGGTTGCCATCTTTGTTTCGGTAAAGGATTTGGCCTTCGGTTGGGTGAACGGCTCTCAGGATACAGCGCGAGGCGGTTGTTTTCCCGCAGCCGGACTCCCCGACCAGACCCAATGTCTCACCATTATTGATGTAAAGGTCCAGACCGTCAACAGCTTTTACATCCCCGACATGTTTTTTGAAAAAGCCGCTGGTGATGGGAAAGTACTTTTTCAGATGTTTTACTTCCAACAACCGTTCAGGGTGTTCACTTTTATTGATTGCAGTCATTTCGCTCATCTGACAAACTCCTCGTTCCCTTCGTAAAGATAGCAGCTGGCGAACTGCTGGTCCCCGACCACAAATTCTGAAGGCAAATCACGGTTGCATTTTCCGTTAACTGCCCGGGTGCATCTGGGATGGAACGGACACCCTTTGGGTTTATTAAACGGGTGCGGGATCGATCCGCTGATGGTTGGCAATTTTACTTTTGTCGTCTTTTGGGCTGAAGGAATGGACTGTAAAAGCGCCTGTGTGTACGGATGTTTCGGGTTATGGAAAATCGCATCCACCGGCCCTTTTTCCATAACGCGTCCCAGATACATCACCACAACATATTGCGCCATTTGAGCAATGACGCCGAGGTCATGGGTGATGAACAAAATGGACATGTTTCTTTCCTGCTGAAGGTCTTTTAATAACCGCAGAATCTGGGCCTGTGTTGTCACATCAATTGCCGTGGTCGGCTCATCGGCGATCAACAGGCGCGGATTGCTGGCAATCGCCATCGCGATGATCGCCCGCTGCCGCAGCCCGCCGGAGAGCTGCCATGTGTAAGAATCCACCCGCTTTTCGGGCATGGACATTCCGACTGCCGAAAGCGCGCGGATACAAATCTCACGGGCTTCTTTCTTGTTCACGTCACTGTGAAGCATGATTGCTTCCATGATTTGATTCCCGATGGTATGAATCGGACTGAAAGCTGCCATGGGTTCCTGTGGGATCAGGGCGATTTCACCGCCGCGGATCGCTCGGATATCTTTGCCTTTTTCGTTCATAGCTGTGATATCCAAATATTCGTCCGGGTTATCGCGTTTGCTCAACAACACTTGGCCTTCCATGATTTTGCCGGGCGGTTCGACAATGCGCAGTACAGACTTCATCGTGACAGACTTCCCGCAGCCGGATTCTCCGACAATTCCCACAACCTGCCCCTTATAGGCATCAAATGATACGCCGTCTACCGATTTTACAGTGCCTTCATCCAGATGAAAGTAGACTTTCAAGTCCCGTACGGATAAGATTGGTTTCTCTGTCATCTTTTTCTCCTATTTACTGTAAGGATCGGCGGCGTCACGTAAGCCATCACCGACGAGGTTGAACATTAATACCGCGATGACAACGACCAAACCGGGGATCATCAGCCATGGCGCTTTGGCCATAGTCTGGACATTTTGCGCTTCCTGCAGCATTACACCATAACTGATTGCCGGCGGCCGCAGCCCAAGTCCGAGGAAACTCAGCGACGTTTCGTTGACAATCATCATCGGAATGGAAAGCGTCCCGGTCGCGATGATGTGGCTGAAGAAAGTCGGCAGCATATGTTTAAAAATCACCCGCGGTTTGCTGCAGCCGATCAGTTCAGCCGACAGAACGAAGTCTTCTTCCCGGATGGAAAGGAACTTTCCGCGGACTTCACGCCCCAATGTTGTCCAGCG
>CALAEB010000282.1 GCA_937890875.1 uncultured Anaerolineaceae bacterium
TAACTATCTTTCATCTGGTTCTTTATTAAGAGGGTTTATCCAATTTATTCCCATATTCGGCTTTGTTGATATGATGCTGGGATAATCGCAACAAGATCGGGAAAACGGCGCTCGGAGAGGCGCACGCAGTCGTAAAGTAACGGTCTTTAATCGTGGCATTCAGATTGGGGATCGCTTCCTTTTGTGCCTTTTCCAGCACAGAAAACAACCTCCCCAGCAAATAAGCCTGGTTTGTGGATTGCTCATTCAGAGCCATACCTAATACCTCCTGATTCTTATGATTGGGGTAAGAACGATATTTCCGGGTCAAATAAGCTTTAATCACTGCTGCCCGGACATAATTAATTTTTTGAATGCGTTTCGCAGTGTCGTCCATATCCGCCCGGACGCGGTTAATAATCGCAGTATATAATCCGGATGGGTAGGCTGCACCCGATAAAATTGAACGCATCACAGCTCCCGAGAGCAGCGGAGAAGCCTTTTTATCAGAGGATTTCTTGGAATAGGTTTCCGCCATCAACTGGTACAGTGGGATCCACTTGGGTTGTTTTTCAAATTCCCGGATGATTTCAAGATCCTGATAATGCCGGATAACCTTCTCCACGATTTTCCGGAATGCATCCTGGTGGAAAAAGCGGACTGAAACCCGCGCCGCGTTTGGCGCCAATCCAAGTACATAAAATTGCGTATCTGGGTTCAGCCCTTCCATCACACTCTCTACATCCAGCATATCCCCATTACGGACCTTCTGTCCAACTTCGGATAAACGCCGCTCTGCCTTTTGATCGCGTACAATGTTTTGACCATCGGAAGAATCAATTGCTGCTGCTCCTTCTTTGGGGTCAGTTTCATCTTCATCCCAACCAACCTGAAACAGTCCAGCAAACACCTCGGCATATTTTTGGTTCGGACTTTCCGCCCAATACACGATCGTTGTATCGCCGATCCTGAATTTTCCGTTAGGATTGTCTCTGGAAAGCAGATAATTCAAGGCAGTTGTATAAGCAAACGCAGCCCGCTCACCAACTGGTGCGTTGAATCCCTGGGCCTCTATCCGATTGTAGGATTCATACGCACGTGCGTTGAAACCAACCAAAGCACCTCCAATTGAGTTCGTCCCACTTACACCTTTGATATTTGAATGCGTAATTTTAACCCGGTCTTGTTCTCCAGTTATCAGGCATTGCCAGGTTTGATCTCCTTCAGAAAGCCGATTTTTTGTAATTTTCCATTTGAATCGAATTAAAGGATCGTTGTGTATAAAGTCATCCCGGCCTTCCAGTCTGAAAACTAAATTCCGCCCGGCAATTAACTCCGCCCAATGCTGTGCGATCAACAGATTTTGCTTCGCGAACACCGGAGTGTATGTCGCAAGGAAGTTCACAACCGCTCGAGCCGCTGGACAATCCACATTCGCTAAGATGCTGTTGTTCAATTTCTGAAATGCCTCAAATCGCTTGGGAGCGTAATCCGGATCTCTTTCATCTCTTTCCGAAATTCCCAAAACATAAGCGACCGAATCACAGAGGAAATTCGCGGCAATACCTGAAGATCGTTTGACTTGTTCGGGTACGATCAATTTTCTTGGCAATTCAACTTTCTTTTTCCCTTGCTGCACAGTTTCCACCAATGGGAAAATATCCCGCAGTATCCCATCCTCGGAAAGAATCAGCACGGAACTGACTGTGGCTACGCTATAACCGGGCTGTGAAATTCCACTCTCCGGATCGGCGCTGAGTAGATCATAATATTTTGCTAATGCTTGAAGGATCATTTTCAGCCTGCCAATCTGACCTGTGTCAGGTCGATAACACCATTGATCATCACGGCATTGAAGAACTTCGGGCGGATATCATCCGGATCAGAAAAATCCAGATCGTACAACATCCAGCCCAAATCCCGCGTCCCCGTCAACGAACTGGCTGGCAGCGCTTCATCTTCCAACAGGTCCACCCGTGCGCCAAATTCCCGGGTTCCCAGGCAGGGCGGATTATAGTATTGCCCTTTCCGGAACCGGCGCAGCGCGACATTATAATGTTTCTCGACAGTGTCCTCCGATCCGGCTTTTTCAGGAACCAGCTCAAAATGCGCTTCAAGCACATAATCCACATTTTTCAGGATCATGGACGCTCGTTGCTGTCTGTCGTCGTTGGATGACAGATAAAACGGTTCCAATTTCCCATTCATAATACTTTTCGCCTTGGCTGTGGACACTTTTTCGCTGACCTCATTCCGCCGAATATTCGTGAATTCGATCTCGTTCAACACATGAATCCGGTCGATCACCCAGCGGATGGCCGGTTTCCAATAAACCGCTTCAATGATCCCGCGCGCCGCAGACGGCGTGATCACGTTGTAGCTGACCCGCTCCACTTTCATCTCCGGGCGGGTAAACAGCGCGTAGGGACCGCGCACTCGAATCGTTATGCCATATCCCATCCGTTCTTCCTCCTTTCACATATAAACATTTTGATAATACAAACAACATCTGCAAAAATCACCACCTTTCTCTTGATGAAACAAATCCCGCATTGCCGGTAACCTCTGCCGGAATGACAACGCCGGTTTTCTCGTGATAGTTTTCTTCCATCTTGATTAATACCGAATACGTCTCTGCTACCAGTGTAATACCTACAATACTGTTCAGCGCCTCATATTCGTTTTCATAAATATTTACCGTATATTGCTGCAGCTTCCGCAAAAGCGAGCC
>CALAEB010000283.1 GCA_937890875.1 uncultured Anaerolineaceae bacterium
AGGATGGATAAACAGAATCGATGATTCCGCGTTTGCTGAAAATTTCTGGTTTTTTGTCCTATCGAAACGAAGTGGCGGTGGATTTTACTTCGGTTCGGGTGGCCTGTATTTCCGGTCAGAACGGTGCCGGGAAATCCGCGCTGCTGGACGCGATGACCTGGGCGCTTTTCGGTGAAGCGCGCAAAAATGATGAATCGGTGATTAATGACGCGGCGGACACCCGCCGGGCGGCAGTTGAATTTGAGTTTGAATATGAGAACACGGTTTATCGGATCATCCGCACCCGCGAACGGGGAAAAGCCTCTGCGGTGGAGTTCCAGCTTTGGGATGGCGCTGCGGACAGCTGGCGGGTGCTGACCGAACGGAGTGTCCGTCAGACGGACAAAAGGATCTGTCAGACGCTGCGTTTGGATTACAGAACATTTGTCAACGTGTCTTTTTTCCTGCAGGGAAAAGCGGACCAGTTCACCCGGCAGAATGCGACCGAGCGGAAAAACGTTCTGAGCAGCATTCTGAACCTGGATGTTTGGGAAACTTATCTGCAGCGGGTAAGCGAGGAAAGGAAAGAACAGTCGAACCGGCTGGTATTGGTTGACGGCCAACTGGCTGAGATTGACCGGGAACTGGCGGATGAATCCGGCAGCAAAACCCGCCTGTTGGAGTTGAGCGGCCAGTTGGCGGAAGCGGAAAACCAGCGGAAGGAACGGCAGGCGGCGTTGGAAAATGCCCGGCAAATGAAAGTGCTGTTTTTATCACGGGAAAAAGAAGTTCAGGAATACCGCTCCCGGCTGGAGCAGCTGGAACGCCAGATTGCCGCGGAACGGGAAAAACAGGCGCAGCGCAGACTTGAAACGGAACAATATCAGGCGCTGCTCACGGAAAAAGCGGTACTCTCCGATAAAATGACGCGGTTGACCTCCCTGCGGGAAGAACTCTCCATCTGGAGCGAGAAAGCGGCGCGGTCTTTTGCGCTGGAACGGGAGCGGGACGCGCTGAATTCACGGATCGAAATCGAGAAAAACCGTTTGCTGCAGGAACAGCAGGCGCTGCAAAAAGAATCGGACCAGATTGTCCATGTCCAAGAGGACTTGAGGATTTTACAGGCGAAGGAAACGCTTTTACGACAGGAAATTGTGGCTTTAACGCTGGAAGCGCAGCCGGAAGAGCAGACGCGCGGAAAACTTGCCGCACTCAGCGGGGAGGAAAGCGAAAAAAAGGCCGAAAAATTGCATCTGAAAACGCAGATGCAGTCGATCCGCGAGCGGATGGACAACCTTGCGAGGGCGATTGGAACGCCCTGCCCTTTCTGCGGCCGGGAACTGGATGCGGCGCACAGCGAACAGTATCTCTCCGAATTGAAAGCGGAAGGGACCGCGTTGGGCGAGCGCTTCCGCGGCTTATCCGTGGCATTGGCGGGGATCGAAGCGGAAAAGGAGAATGGAAACCGCGAACTGGAACGGATATTGCGGGCCTCCCACGCGATCCTGCAAAAAGAAAAAGAACTGGCGCCGCTGGTGGTCCGGATCGGCGCCGGAGTGGAAGCGCTGCATCACTGGACAACGGACGCGGCCCAGCGGTTGGAGCAATTGAATCGGATTTTGAGCGCGGAAGACTTCTGCCGGGAAGAATGGGCAGCGATCTTCGCGCTGGAGGAAAAACTGGCGGCGCTGGGATATGACGCTGCCGCGCATGAGCAATGCCGCAGGGACGTGGCGGAATTGCGGCCTGTCGAACCGCTTGCCACGGAAATGCGGCTGGCGGAAGCGAAGCTAGAACCGCTCCTGCGGGAACTCCAGGAACTTTCGGACAGGATTTCTGCGCAGTCGGAACAATTGACCGGATTGCGCACTGAATTGGCGGAGCGGAACCAGGCACTGGAAGCGCAGTCCCGGCAGCTGCCGGATATGGCGCAGGCAGAAGCGCAGTTTGAAACAGCACAGCGAACGGAGAACGATTTACGGGCGGACAAAGGCGCGGCCGAACAGCGCCTGGCACAGCTTCAGGATAAAAAAGCTGTTCGCGTGCGGCTGGACACGGAAAAGAGTGCCCTGCTGCAGACGATCTCCCGGTTGAAAACGCTGGAAAAAGCCTTCGGGAAAAACGGCATTCCGGCCCTGCTGATTGATGCGGCACTGCCGGAAATTCAGGATAACGCCAACGAAATCCTGGGCAAACTGACTGATGACCGCATGTCGCTGGAGTTGAGGACACTGCGGGATTATAAAGATAAAACCCGGGAAGAAAAAATGGAAACATTGGATATTCTCATCAGCGACGGTTTCGGTTTCAGAGACTATGAAATGTTTTCCGGCGGCGAAGCTTTTCGCGTGAACTTTGCGATCCGGCTGGCGCTTTCCAGAATGCTGGCGAAACGGGCGGGGGCACGGCTCCAATTGCTGGTGATCGACGAAGGGTTCGGCAGTCAGGATCAGGACGGCCGTGAAAAACTGGTTGAGACCATCGCGGCGATTGAAGATGATTTCGAAAAAATTCTGGTGATCACCCATTTGGATGAACTGAAAGATGCTTTTGCCTCCCGGATTGAGGTGGAAAAAACCGCGGCGGGCTCGGAAGTGAAGGTGTTCGCATGAGGATCGGATTGGTCCAGCGTGTGCTCGCCGGATATCGTGTTCCCTTTTTGGACATGCTGGCCGCGGAATTTGACGGGCAGCTGTCGGTTTATGCCGGGGACCCGCGTCCGGATGAGATGATCGATCAGTCGCAGCAATTGAAAACCGCATCCTTCTGGCATGCGGAGGATCTTCACCTGTTCTCAGGAAAGTTTTATCTTTGCCTGCAGACCGACTTGTTGAAATGGCTGAAGACCTGGGATCCGGGCGTATTGATTTTGGAAGGCAACCGGCGCTACCTGCTCTCACCGCTGGCGTCGGGATGGATGCGCCGGCGGAAGCGGCCGGTGATCGGCTGGGGCCTGGGCACCGGAAGTGGGGTCGGAATCCCTTCAGCGCGTTTTTTGAAAAACTTTGATGCGCTGATCACCTACAGCAACAGCGGAGCCGCGGCTTACCGGGATGCCGGATTCCCGCAGGACCGGATTTTTATCGCGAAAAACGCGGTCGCGCCGAAACCGACTGTTCCGATGCCCAACCGTTTTGCGAATGGATATGACGGAAAGCAGCCGGTAGTTCTGTATGTCGGCCGGCTTCAGGAGCGGAAACGGATCGACCTGCTGGTCCGCGCCTGCGCGGCGTTACCGCCTGAGGAAAGGCCTGCTTTGTGGATTGTCGGCGACGGACCGGTCCGGGCGAAATTGGAGATGCTCGCCGGAGAAATTCTTCCGGAAACCGTCTTCCGGGGCGCGTTATACGGTGAAGCACTGGCGGAGGTTTTCCGCCTGGCGGATCTGTTTGTGCTGCCGGGCACCGGCGGGCTGGCGCTGCAGCAGGCAATGTCTTTCGGGCTGCCGGTTGTGGCGGCGGAGGCGGATGGCACGCAGGCGGATTTGATCCGGGAAGAGAACGGCGTGTTGATTCAGGCCGGTGATTTGTCCGATTTATCGGCAACGCTGCGTCGGTTGCTGGTGGACCCGGTCCGGCTGCGGCGAATGGGCGCGGCTTCTTACCGGATCGTAAGCGAGGAAATTAACCTGGAAGCGATGACGGCAAAATTCTGCGAAGCCATCCGCAGTGTCACTTTCCGGAATCCTGATTTGGAAAAGGATGGGCCGGCATGAGAGTGCTGATCCTGGCGGACGGGCGCAGCCCGATCACAAAACGCTGGCTGGAAGGGTTGAAACAGCTGGGGCACGAGATCATTTTTGTTTCCAGCTATCCCTGCAGCCGTTTAGATAGCATGGATGATTTTTATATCCTGCCGATCGCTTTCGCAAATTTTGCCGGAAGTCAGACCGCAGGGCAGAGAAATGCTCCTGAAATCCAGCCGAAGACACGTTCCCGGCGAGGGTTGATCAAACGGTTCCGTTCCCTCTTTCTGAAACTGCGTTATTGGCTGGGCCCGCTGTCGCTGCCGTATTACGGCTGGCGATTGAACCGGATCGTGAAAGCTACGCAGCCGGATCTGGTGCATGCGCTGCGAATCCCGTTTGAAGGGATGACGGCCGCTTTCCTGCCGAAACGCGTGCCGTTTGCCGTCAGCATCTGGGGAAATGATCTGACGCTTCACGCGTCCGGCTCCGGCCTGATGCGGCGGATGACTCTCCGGACGTTGGAAAGAGCCGATGGGCTGGCTGCCGACACCAGAAGGGATATCCGGCTCGGCAAACTTTGGGGATTTTCCGCGGAAGGGCGGACGCTGGTCGTGCCCGGAAACGGCGGAATTGACATTACGGCAGTCCGGATTGCAGCTGAATCGGGAGCTTCCGGGCTGGGCTGGCTGCCGTTCAACCGTCCGCTGGTGGTCAACCCCAGAGGGTTCCGTCCGGGCAGTGTCCGTAGCGATACCTTTTTCCGCAGTATTCCGCTGATTTTGTCCCAGCGGCCGGACGCCTTTTTCCTATGCTGTTCCATGGCGGAACAACCAGAGGCGCTGGCCTGGGTGAACCAGCTGAAGATTGAAAAACAGGTGCTGCTGCTGCCGGTGCTGCCGCAGGAAAGTCTGTGGGCAATCTTTCGTCGCGCGAAAGTGACCGTTTCGGTCAGCGAACATGACGGCACGCCGAATTCACTGTTGGAGGCGATGACCTGCGGCTGTTTCCCGGTTGCGGGAGATATTGAATCGATGCGGGAATGGATCACGCCCGGCGTCAATGGCATGCTGATCAACCCGGACAGCCCGGAAGAACTGGCGACTGCTGTGGTCGATGCGCTGCAGAATGAATCGCTGCGAGTTTCGGCGGCGGCGCTCAATCTGGAAAAAATCCGTGAAAAAGCCGAGCTTTCGGTGATCCAAACCGCGATCGAAATTTTTTATAATCAATTAAAACGTCAATCCGATTAAAGCACGCTTCGAAACGGGAAAACAAAAGTTCACCTTCTCTTCAGAAAGATATTCAAGTTTAATGTTTTTGACGCTTGAACCAAATTTTGGCCAAGTGTCAAAGTCAAATTGCTGAAGCGGAAACTGTTGTACTATTTTTTTGTTGGGCATTTCTCACAAAAAACAGTACAACAAATAATTTCTTTTGGAAAATTTCACCCTTTTGCTATCCGAATCAAATTTTGAATCCCTGGCTAATTTAAATATACCCATTCGCCGTTCTTCGCAGCTGATTCCTGCGCCGCGCAGATGACAGCCATGTTCCCGGCCGCTTCCAGCGCGTCATAGCGCAGCGGTTTCCGGCTTCGGATGCAATCCGAGAAATGCTCAATCATACGGGTATATTCGTTGGTTTCGTCCTGAAAAGAGGCGCGGACGCCGGAAAGCTCCTGCGTGATTGTGCCGTGTTCCACACCGATTTGGAACCCGGTCTGCGCAGAAATCCAGCCCTTTGTCCCGCTGATGACATATTGCTGCGGCGCTTCAGCCGTAAATCCGCAGTTGATCAATGCCTGCCTGCTGCCTGGGAACCGCAGGAACAAATTCATCCGGTCGTCGATCTGCGGAAAACGGTAATGCGCAATAGCGGAAACGGCTTCCGGCTCTTCGGCGAAAAAAGTCCGCGCGCAGTTGATTCCGTAACAGCCGACATCCATCACAGCGCCGCCGGACAGATCCGCAGAAAAGCGCACGTTGTCAGGATCGTTCAGGACGAATGAAAAACTGGCCTGAATAGTTTCGAGCGCTCCCAATGTGCCTTTCTGAAGCTGTCCGATAACGAATTCAGTCAGCGGATGGAAACGATACATGAACGCTTCCATCAGGCAGACGTCTGCGTTTCGGGCCGCGGAAGCCAGTTCCAGACAATCCTGTTGGGTCGGGGCCAGCGGTTTTTCACACAGGACATGTTTTCCGGCCGCGACCGCCTTCAGACTCCATTCTTTGTGCAGACCGTTGGGGAGCGGAATGTATACCGCGTCGATATCGGGCCGGGCGAGCAGCGCTTCGTAGCTGCCGAAAGCGGCCGGAATTCCGTTTTCCGCCGCGAACTGATCCGCCTTTTCCTGCTCCCGGCTTGCCACCGCGGCCAGCACGGCGTTGGATGCCTGCGCAATGGCGGGGATGAAGCGTTTTCTGGCAATTCCTGCGCAGCTGATGATTCCGAACCGTATTTTGTCCATGCGAATGATCTCCTTTCAAGTGAGCCGACTCGAATTTTGGTGAATTGTGGGTCTTTTATCTCAAATCTCCGGTAATGCGCCAGGAATTCGAAATAAAAGCTTCCTTCCAAATACGGAAATAAATTTTGTTGATCTCCTGTTTTTGCACTTTATGCAAAACAGGAGATCAACAAAAAAACTTTTGATATCTCGAAATGCTGTCAAAACGCACCGGCAATGGCTATCAGCCGGATTGTTGCATCTGTCTATTATTGTATCCGGTATCGGCGGTTCAGGAATCGGGATTTTTGTTGCGGCAATAATCCGGGATATCCGTCTTTTTTACGCTGCCCCGAGCTTATATTCCGCATTACCGGTTCGTTATTTTATTCTGGATTGCAGGTAATTGGCCGCAGCAGCGTCCAACGTTCCGGAAATGCCTTTTTCGAGAATCAAAAACCAATCCGGCGCGAATTCTTTAACGCCGTAAGCCTTGTTCGCGGTCAGCAACGCCCTCACCGCGGTAAAATCGGTCGGATTATCCTCTCCGCGCAGGTCGACCGCGATGAATTCCGTGTCGGAACGGAACCCGAACGGGTAAACTTCATAGCGGTGGGACAAATGGGGATAGAGGTGGTTGGTGGCGGAGACGGCTGCCGTTTCCGGGATATTTTCCATCGCTTCAGACATGGCCTGATATTCCGCGGCATGTTCCCGATAAGCTGAAAAATAGCTGCTTTTCGGCTGATGATAAGCCGCTGAGAAAATCAGTGCCGAAGCCAGCAGCAGGGACCCCAGCGCATGTCGGCGCTGTTCCGGCAGATGGGCGAACCTTTGCACGCAGATCCAAATCAACAGCGAGATCGTGCCGAAGTGGTATTGAAAATCGATCGAATACTGCCCGTAAAAGTCCGGTAGCAGGAGGATCGGGAAGAAGAGCGGAATTTCCGATATACGGAATAAGCCGGACAGCGGGATCAGCGCCAGCGGCAAAAAGATCCAGCCAAGAAAGATCAGCTTTTCGGCGGTGAAACTCTGCGTGAACAAGTAAAGCGGATTGGTGAGCAGAATTTTCACGATTTCAAAAAAGGATCCGTTTGTTTGTTCCGGAATGAGGCTGGCATAGCGATAGGCGAAGGTTCCGGTGTCCAGCACAAAGGCCGAAACGATCAGGAAATAAACCCCCGAAAAAAGGATCACAAAAAAACGCTGCCGGCGGGGGGGCGTCTTCCGGAACAGCGCACACAGGCCGAAACAGATGGTGTAGATGGCGGCGTCTTCTTTTACCATCAGTGTCAACAGCAGAAAAATCAGCATGGGTTTCTGTCGCTGTTTTTCGAAAAAATAAATGAAACCGAGCAGGAAGAAGGGTAGCAGCGCGTTCTCATGAAAATCCTTGAACTGCCCGCCGAGGATCCCCGGCTGCAGGAGAAAAGCGGTGACGATCAGGAGCGCGGTCCCCGTCCCGGCTTTTTTGTGGATGCAGAGTTTAAAGAGCGGGATGGCCGCCAATCCGCTAAACAACGACTGGACGAAGATCAGGTATTCCGGAGACGGAAAAACCAGATATCCGGGCAGCAGCAAATACAGGATCGGGGAAAAATGGACGGCGGTAAACTGGTTGATCTGAACACCGGTGACCGTGTTCAAAGGCCTGAGCGTTTTTCCCATCGCATAGAACATCTGGTCAAAGGTGCCTAAGTCGTTCCCGGACGAGAGGAAAATCCGGTGCCGGACAATCCCGACACTCGCGGCGCAGAGGCTGTACAGCAGAACAATACCGAGAACGGCCAGCAATCCCTGTTTTTCGGTGAGATGAACAGCCGGTTTCGGTTCGCCGCGGAAGAAGCAGCGGGCCAATACGGCGGAGAGCAAAAACAGCACGATGCAGGCCGCGAGCGAGCCCTGACTGAACCAGCCGATCAGGATCAGCGCGAGATTCCCGCCGAAGAAAAGAAAGCAGTCCAAGATCCGCCGATTTTTCAGCCAGCGGCAGAAAACCAAATAGGCGAATAAGCCCGCTCCACAAAAAACAAGCAGGAATTTCGGATATTCCGCGGTGATTCCGCTTCTTAATTCAGCAAACGGAATTCCCCGGAATTGGCGGTACAGCGAAAAATAAATGAGCAGAAGGAATGCGGAAAGGAACGAAACCACCCATTCCTCGATGGCCCTTCCGGATGCCTCCGTTTTGTCTTTTCCCCAATTCATCATGCCATGATCGCTGTCATCAGCCAGGAAACAGCATTCCCGCTCATATTTCGTCTTTTTCCGCGGCGCTGTAGTTCACGAGCAAGGTCAGCAGGCTTTCAGCTTCGGGGCTCAGGCTGGTTGCGGCCTGGAATTCGGCGACCGGCTTTTGAAAATAGCCCTCATTTCCCGCTTCCGCCACGATTTGACGGATCCATGTCCCGGCCGTTTCCAAATCGTCCGCCATCAGCGCGCTGAAGACGAATGTTTTCAATTCCACCGGTGTGGACGGCGTATGGCCCAGCGCAAAGGCCTGTTTGCCGAGAGCGAGCGTTTCTTCCCATTTTCCCTGCTGCGCGGCCAGTTCCCCTTTTTCGTAATAGTAGCACCAGGTATGATCGGGTTCGGTTCCCATGAACGGCTGGAAACGGATCTCGCGGGCAGGGTTGGCGATGATCCGCGCCGGATCGGAAAGCGGCAGGCTTTTCTTCAGGACGGAATTCAAAAACGGCAGATTGCTGTCCTCCTCGGTCAAAACTTTCAGGCAGGTGCTGGGGGTGGCGTAAATGACCAGCGCATCCGCTGTGTTCCCGCTGAATCGGTTATGGAAAACCTCGCCGGGAGTGAACTCGTTCAGATAGCCCAGACGGGCGCTGACCTGGAAAAATTTATAAGCCTCAGCTGCCGGGGCTTCCGGATTCTCGTAGTTCCAGTTCAGCAGCGCGTTCAGTGAGTTGTCCGTGATCGTCTCAAACGGGAATTGGTCGCCTAAAATAAGCGTATTCGGTTCGATGTCTGGTGCGCGCCACTGCAGCTGCCAAAAGTAATTCTGGATCAGTATCCAGTCCTTGCGAAACTGATTCTGAATCTGGAATTGATACCCGGCCATGATCCCGATTAACAGCGCGACGACAGCCGGCTGGTATTTTTTGCGGATCAGCAGGGACAAAAAAGCTGCCAGCATCATGGATGCTCCCAACATAAAGGGCAGCGTGATCCGGTCCCAGAAGAGCGCCAGTTCCATTTGCAGCCCGGCCGCCCAAACCGGCAGCCCGGAGGTCAGAAAAACAAAGAACCCCGCGAGAAAAAATTGCAGATTCTCCCGGTCGGATGAGACGGATCTGTCCGTTTCATCTTTCATCGCGCGCGTGAATATGAAGAAAAGCGCTGCGCTCAGCAACACGACTCCCCCATAGAGCAGCGTGGTTTTCATGCCGGAGGGGAAATGGAACATGGACAGCCAGGCGTCAATCCCCGCCATTTTCAGGTTGCCGAAAATATTGCCGGCCAGTTCGAGCAGATATTGCAGCGGATTGCCTGCCAGACCCTGTACCACATTGGGCTGGATATAGCCGCTTTGTGAGAAAAATCCTCGCCAGATGATGAAAACGGCTAACACCAGCGCGTATGGCAATTCCCAGCGAACCAATTGTTTCCAGCGGTTTCCCGCGCCGGTCTGCCTGCACAGCATTGTCCAGATCAGGACCGGACGGAAAAACTCAAGTCCAATGAAGTACTCGATCAGGAACAGGCCGCATAATTCGAACAGGATGGACAGCGGGAAGTATATCCAGCGGTTTCCACTGCCGCCGACCATGCGCTGCGTCAACGCGAACGAGCCCAACAGAAAGGCCAGCGTCGTGAAATGATGCGTGAATTCCGCGGCGATGGACTGCTGCAGGAAGCCCGGATAAAGCAGAGCAAAAACGGCCGTCCATGCGGCGAGCAGGGCCTGCTTCGGAAAAGACCGTTTCAAAATTTGATAGATCAGGAAAGAACACAGCCAGCGCAGACCCGTACAGAGGAGGTGCCAGGCCAGCACGTTCTCGCGCAGCAGCGGTGACAGCATTTTGTACAGCAGATATCCGAATTCCCGGTTCCAGCTGAAAAAAACTTTGTATTCCGCCGGACCGCCGCGGTGGTAAGCCCAGATAAAATTGGCGTCGTCACCATGCAGCCCAAGCTGGCCGATGAACACCGCATAAGCCAGCGACGCGGTGACAGCAGAGAAAACGGCAAAGCACAAATCCGGCCGGGCGGATATCTTTTTTTGAAGGGTCCGAATCATATGCTGCCTGAATCTATACGTTAACCCATTCCCCGTTCTTTTTCGCGGAGGCCAGTGCGGCGCAGATGAATGCCATATTTTTGGCGGCGTCATCGGCATCGTAACGCAGCGGCTTCCGGTTTTGTACGCAATCCGCGAAATGTTCGAGCATGCGGGTATATTCATTCGTTTCATCGCGCAGAATTGTTTCCACGCCGTCAATTTTCCGGGTGACCGTACCGTGACTGACGCCGAGGTGGAACCCATATTCCGCGCGGATAAAACCGCGTGTCCCGCTGATCTGATAACCGGAAGGGTAATTGGAGACCAGTCCGCTGCTCAAAACGGCGGAACGGCCGCTCGGAAACCGGGCCAGAATATTGATCTGATCGTCCACGCCGTGGGCATGCATGTGCGCGACCGCTGACACCGCTTCCGGTTCATCATTGAAAAGGGTGCGGGTGACATTCACACAGTAACAGCCGACATCCATCAGTGAACCGCCTTTCAGTTCAGCGCTGAGCCGGATGTTGGATAAGTCGGTCAGCAGGAAGGAATGGAAGGACTGCATGGTGAGGGATTCTCCCAGAATGCCGTTGCGGACGTCCGCGATGATTTTTTCCGTCAGCGGATGGAAGCGATACATAAATGCCTCCATCAAAAGCACACCGTTCGCTTTTGCGGCGCTCCCCATCTCAAGGCAGTCTTCCGGCGTCACCGCCAGCGGCTTTTCGCACAGGATGTGTTTTCCGGCTTCAGCCGCTTTGACGGCCCATTCTTTGTGCAGGCTGTTGGGGAGCGGGATATAGACCGCCTCGATCTCCGGACTGGCGAGCAGCGCCTCATAACTGCCGAAACTTTGCGGCACGTCGTTTTCTGTGGCAAAGGCCTTCGCTTTTTCGGGGTCCCGGCTGGCGACGGCTGTGATTTCCGCGTTGGACGCGAGTCTGGCTGCGGGGATCAATTGTTTTCTGGCGATTCCCGCACAGCTGAGAATGCCGATCTGGATTTTCTTCATTTTTATTCTCCTGACGTTATGGACTGTGACATTCGAATTGCGCGTATCTCTTTGAATAAGGCGGAAAACAGCAAAACTGCAAACTACTTTTTTCTGTTTCGAAGCGCCGGATGAACTGCCGGTGTTCGGAGTTTGAAAAAGGTTGATGAGGACCGGTAATCCGGATTTTGCAGAAACAAAACAATCACAAAGCCTTCCGCAGGTTTAAAACAGATCGATCGATTCCGGATTCCACTGTGAGGGCCCTCCCGCTTTTTCACTGTGTGAAAAAAAGAGAATTATCCGCTGCCGTACGTGGGTCTTTTCTCAGGCTCAGCTCCAAAGCTGGATCAGAAACAAAATTACCAGAATGATAATCAGCGAATAAACGGCCGTTATCAGAAAGCTGGCTTTCCAGACTGCGCCCATCGCTTGGAATGACTCTTTCCAGCTGGGCGGATTGTTGTCCGGATTTTGCGCTGTGCCGGAGCAGCCAGGTTTGTCTTCCCGGTACCAGGGCATGCCCTCGACGTTCATATTGCTCACGGTGTGGCCGTCATCACCGGGGATAAAATTCGGTTTTGTTTTCATCGTCCTTGTCTTGTCGCTCGCCGCCGACTCAGGATTCGGAATTCAGTTCCGAAGCAAAAACATCCGTTGCCGGCTGCTTTTCCGAATTTGA
>CALAEB010000284.1 GCA_937890875.1 uncultured Anaerolineaceae bacterium
TTTGGTCAATAAAATTTGATCGCTGATGCAGCGTTAATTCCGGTTTTGAAATTTTTTATTCCTTGATTCAGGGCGGTGAGGTTGAACAGGAAAACTTGTGCGTTATTATACTCCCTTTTGTGATGAAGGTGTTTATCGGTGGCGTTTGAACCGGCAATTCGGAATTTGGGTGGACCTTTCGAATAAAACAGGCAGATTTGCTGTTCTTTCTATTGTTCAAAACTGCATTTGAACGGCGATTCAAAAAAACGCATAGTTCGAATCGCCGTCGTTTGAAGTTATTTTACTGAGAATCAATGTTTTTGCTGCCGTATTTTCCGGCAGAATCAGAAAATATGGCAATGATCCTGTTCAGAGCCGGTTTGAACATCGGAACGGCCGCGGGAATGCTTCCGGCCTTCATCTATTTTTCCTGTTATGTTCAATCGCGCGACGATTATTCGTCCTGTTTTATTCAACCGTTACACTTTTCGCCAGGTTCCTTGGCTTGTCCACATCCAGATTCCTGATCACCGCGGTAAAGTAGGCCAGCAATTGCAGCGCGATAACGCCGACGATCGGCATATAAATATCATCCAGCGCGGGCAGATCGATCCGTGCATTATACAGTTCCGGGTCAATCTCCATCCCTTCTTTTGTGATCAGCAGGATATCTGCGCCCCGGCTTTGGCCTTCTTTGATGTTGCCGATCATTTTCGGCAGGAGCGCGGCCTGCGTGCAGACGGCGATCACAGGAACTCCCGGTGCAATCAGTGCGATCGTGCCATGCTTCATTTCACCGGCTGCGTAAGCTTCGCAATGAATGTAACTGATCTCTTTCATTTTCAGCGACCCTTCCAGCGACAAAGCGTAATCCAGCCCTCTTCCGAAGAAGAAAAGATCGTTTACTTTTTCGAACAAGCGCGCGTGTTCGCGGGTTGCTTCCTTTAATTTCAAAACCTGCTGGGTCTCTTCGATGGCATTCAGCAAACCGGCCGAAATTTTTTTGATCTCATCAAAACTGCACGCGCCGTTCGTCATGGCCAGCCGCATCGCTATGAGATAGATCACGGATAGTTGCACAGAATAAGCTTTGGTCGAAGCGACGGAAATTTCCGGTCCGGCATAGGTGTAAATGGTGTAGTCCGCTTCTCTGGAGATGGTCGAACCGGGGACGTTGACGATCGCAAGCGTGGGGATCCCGCGCATTTTTGACAGGCGGAGCGCGGCCAGCGTGTCAGCCGTCTCGCCGGATTGGGAAATTAAAATAACCAGCGTATTTTTTGTCAGTATCGGGTTGCGGTACCGAAATTCAGAGGCGTAATCACATTCGACAGGAATGTGCGCCAGCTTTTCGATCAGCACCTTTCCCACCATGCCGGCATGCAGTGCGGTGCCGCAGGCGACGATCGAAATCCGGTTGAATTTCAGCCAGAAATTATCTTTGATCCCATCCTGGACGAAGGAAGGAAGCCCGTTAGTTATTCGCGGATGAACCGTATCGGAAAGTACCCCCGGCTGCTCGAAGATTTCCTTCAGCATAAAATGCTCATAGCCGCCTTTTTTGGCTTGTTCGACGGTCCAATGGGCGGTCTTCCATTCAGGCTCCCTGGTGTCCGACTCGGACACAAAAACTGAAACCTGGCCTTTTTCAAGGCAAACCACTTCCAGTTCATTGATCAGTGTGTAAGTTTGGGTGTATTTCAGAATCGCCGGCATGTCTGAGGCAAGGAAAGTTCCTTCGTGGTTTTTTGCCACCAACAGCGGACTTCCATTTCGCATCGCGTATATTTTTCCCGGCTGGTCTTTAAACAGGATGGCAAACGCGTAAGATCCTTCCAGTTCTTTCTGGGCTTT
>CALAEB010000285.1 GCA_937890875.1 uncultured Anaerolineaceae bacterium
GGCGACCTCCTGGGAGAGTAGGTCATTGCCAACATGACCTTTTCTTTTTAAGTGTGCACAAGTTTGCAACTGTTTGTGAAAGCAGTTACTAGTCATCTCATCGCTGATCCCTTTGTACTATATTGATAATGATGCTATACTTTTTTTAAATACATGGAATTTCCTGAAACCCGGAGAGATTTTAATGCTTAATCATCGGCATGACTTAATGTATGGTGATATCAAGTTGTTCAGCGGTACCAGCTGTGAGCCACTTTCACAGAAGATTGCGGATTATTTGGGCGTACCGTTGTGCGGACGGACAATTACACAATTTCCGAATGAAAACCTGTTTGTTCAATTGAAAAGCAGTGTGCGCGGGCAAGATTGCTATGTAATTCAAACGACTTCCCGCCCTGTGCACCGAAACCTGATGGAATTATTAATCCTGATTCAGACTTTGCGGCTGGATTCCGCCGCAAGGATCACGGCGGTCATCCCTTATCTGTGTTATGCGCGCTCCGACAAAAAAGATCAGCCGCGCGTGCCGATCACAGCCCGCTTAATTGCCGATTTCCTGGAAGTTGCGGGTGCGGACCGGTATATGATGGTTGATGTTCATGCTGGACAGATTCAGGGCTTTTTCAGCATTCCTGGCGATGCGCTGACAGCATACCATAAGATGATTAAATACCTGACGACGTTGAAACCGAAGATGCAGGATCCGGTCGTTGTGTCGACCGATTTGGGATTTGCCAAGCGCGCACGGAATATTGCGGCGAAATTGGACATCCCCTTGGCGTTTATTGAAAAACGGCGTGTGGCGAATGATTCGAAAGCGGAAGCGCTGGCGATCATCGGCGATGTTAAAAATAAAGATGTTATTTTGGTTGACGACGAGATTGATACCGGCGGTTCCATGGTCAACGCAATTAACCTGGTGACAAAGATGGGGGCGAAAGACGTATATGTTAATTTCGTCCATTCCGTTTTTTCGAATGACGCGGCGCAGCGGCTGGTTGCGACCGACGTCAAAGAATTCATTACGACCGATACGATCCCGATTCCTGAAGCGTCGATCAAATTGTTCGGAAATCGGCTGACGATTCTGAGCATATCGGACCTGCTGGGCGAGGTGATTGCACGGACAAACCGGGGAATTAGCGTCGGGGCGATGTTTAACGAATAAACGCGATGCCCGAACTTCCTGAAGTTGAAACATTTGTCCGCGCATTGAATTTTGGCGGCATGACAGGCGAGCCCATCCTTCATCGGCAGATTGTTTCTGCCGATTTGTTTTGGGAACGCACGCTGGCCTTTTCCGATTCCGATGCTGGTTTTCTTCCCTGGTTTCCCGGCAAGTTAATTCAGGAAATCACCCGGCGGGGGAAATATATTGTTATTTCGATCCCTCCCAAGTTCTTGCTAATCCATTTGCGGATGAGCGGAGATATTCGCGTGGAACGGGAAGATGCGGCTCTGATCCGGCAACATGACCGTTTTCTGCTTCATTTTTCAGATGGCTTCCGGATGGCGTTTAACGATACGCGAAAGTTCGGCAGAATCTGGCTGACGGAACACACGGAACCTGTTTTTTCTAAACTCGGGATTGAACCGCTTTCGGACGAATTCAATGCGGATTGGCTCACAGAGCGGCTGGCCTCAAGGAAAACAGCGCTGAAGCCTTTATTACTGGATCAGACTTTTATCGCCGGGTTGGGAAATATTTATACCGATGAGGCTTTGTTTCTTGCCGGTATTCGTCCGACCCGCAAAGCCTGTGAATTGACTTCTGCGGAAATTTCGCGGTTGCCGGATGCCATCAAGACTGTGCTGAAGACCGGTATCCGGAATAACGGTGCGAGTATCGACTGGGTTTATCGGGGCGGGAACTTTCAGAACTGTTTTCAGGTTTATCAGCGGGTGGGGCAAGCCTGTTATCGCTGCGGCGCACCGATTGAAAAAATCGTTGTCAACCAGCGAGGGACACATTTCTGTCCGCATTGCCAGCAGTAGCATCCGGCTGAACCGATTCGAATTGCAGTGAGATGCGCTGTGATTTTTTTCTTTTTTATAAAGCGAAAGACAAGAAAACCGCAGGTTTTCCCTTTTTATTTGAAAAGGAATTTCCCTCATTCGGCTGAAGTACGGATCTGGCGGCGGCAGTTCAAATGATGCCGTATGCCCGCTCAGGAGGTTTCGATTTTTTGAATCACTGCCGGAATCTCGGAGAGTTCGTTTATCACGGCGTCCGGCTGATAGCGCTGGATTTCCGGTTGGGTTGTGGATGCATATTGTTTGAACCAGATGGCAGCCATATGATTCTGTTTCGCTCCGTAAATATCAGCGGAGAGAGAATCACCGATCATCACGCTTTCTTCCGGTTTGCTGTTTATTCCTGCTAGCGCAATATTAAATATTTCTTTCCGCGGTTTCCGGTAGCCGGCTTCCGCAGAAATGATGATCTGGCTGAAATACTGT
>CALAEB010000286.1 GCA_937890875.1 uncultured Anaerolineaceae bacterium
GGGATCTTCCACATTCCGCATCACTGCGCCGCACAGCAGGACATATCCCAGTTTTCCGCTGGACAGCACCTCCGCTATCCCGGCTGTCTCAGCGCTCCGGCGCAGAATAAAGCGGGTCAGCGCCTGTTCAATCTGTGCCGAGAAATGGTTTGCCGGAACCAAATCCGGATAGACGCTTTTATTGCAGATGTAATCCTGCACTTCGGTTTCTTTGATTTGGAAACCGATCCAGGACTGCAGTTCGGATAGTGTGAAATGCCTGAGCAGATTTTGGATTTTTCGTCCGGTTCCCAGCGGAAGAACGTTCATGTTCAGTTCAAGGTTCAGCGCGCTTGCGACGATGGTATGGTCCGCGCCGATATCAATGCCGAGTACGTATTGATTCTCCTTCATCAGCCGGCTCATCAGCCGGATGCTTCTGCCGAAAGCAAATTCACCCGGAATAACGGCGGCAGACGCCCGTTCGCGGAGTTCTTTCAGCCCCGGCGACTGATTTTCTGCAATTTTTCGGAGGGCGGTGACAAAAGTATTCAGCCCGGCGGTTCCTCCGGAACCTGCCTCCAGAATGTTCGGGGCAAAAGAATTTTCGGCGATTTTTGAAAAAACTTTTTCGATTTGTTTTCTTCCGTTCGATGAATTCAGGAAAAGAATTTCCGGGCGCTGTTCGCGCGGGAGGCTTTTACAGGCGAAAAGGAGGACCTCCGCCAGGCGGTAGACCGCTTTTTCCGCTCCGCTTTCAGTGCCGCCTGCAAACAGGACAAGCCGGGGATCCGCGTTCAGCAAGGTATCCAGATTGGCGGTGATATCGTTTCCATCCATGGCACAAATTTCGGCAGCCGGCTGGATTCCGAACTGCTCTGCCAAAGCGCGCAGGTTTCGCAGCGATCCTTCCCGCGTCAGCCCCATCAGGGCGATTCGCTGACTTCCCGCGCAGGTATAGGAAAGGCTGACCTGATCCACGCCGGTCCGGTCCAGTTTCGCCGGAATGACAAAATCCGCGTTGCGGTCCAGGAATTTCCGTTTGATCGCCAGTTCCAGTTTTTTGACCGCTTCAATAACGCCGGCATATTCCGACGCGCCGGTTTCATGGTTGGTCGTGCCTGCGGAAGCGGCTCCGACAAAGGTATATTGTCCGCCGGTAAACTCAAACAGGCAGACCCGGGTGTTCACCGTTCCGATGTCAATATGAATGATTGTTTTTGCAGGATCCTGTATCTGAGTCATTTTATTTCATCCATTGAAACAGAGTCTGGCCGGCATTCAGCAATCTGGAAAGCTGTTCGACCAGAATGACCGCGGAAGCGATGAAACTCCCGGCAAAGATTGAACCCAGCGCGACGCCGATGAAAATTTCACCGATGGCGGAGAGGAGGCCGGAGAAGCCTTTTTTCCCGGTTTCGGGTTGATCCTGCTTTTTGATCTGATAGTGCTGCATATGGATCAGTGAGGTGATTGTTCCGATCAGTATGATCCCTGTCTCAAACCAGTGCAGGGTCCCGCCGGAAGAATTTGCGGATGCCTGGAAATTTTCGATCAGGCTCCGGTAAAGGCCCAGGATGGTGCCGTCGGCGATGCCGGCGATGGTCACGGCAGCCATGATACAGAGCAGAATGGACAGGGTCAGGTTGCCGCCTGCCGGAGCTTTCAGAAAGATCTTGATAAAGAGGAAAAAAGCGCCTGCCAGTACGGCCAGCAGAACCGCTTTGGATTCCCAGCCTGCGGCAGGGTCAAGCAGCGGATCCAGAATCCGGGGCAGGAATACTTTTTTCACGATCAGGATACAGACATAAGCGGAAAGGACTCCTGCAAAGACGGACGCACTGAGGCGAAAAAGCCAGTTATCCCCCAGAATCAGGCTGAATACGGAGAGTGAGAGCAAAAAACCGCCTAAAAGGATCAGAAAATCTGTTGTCTGGATCATTTTTCCTCTCCTTGGTCTTGATCAGGATTCGGTTCAAGACCGGCTGCATCCCGGATGCTGCCTGAACGCGGTTCGGATTCGATGCCGGAAAGTTCCGTCTGTCCGCCGCCGGCTGTATTTTTTTCGGCAGTGAAGTCAAAACTGCCGGCGAAATAGATCAGCACCGCGAGCAGGCACAAAAACCAGACGCTGAACAATTTCCGGTTTTCCAGCTGATCCGAAAAATCATTGCCTGTGAAAACCGATTTTTCAACTGGCCCGCTGATCAGGCTGTCAATGCCGCCGGAGCGGAGATAGGGGATCAGCAGCGAATTCATCTGTGCTGAGGCAATTACATTCACCGTTGCCGGGAACCCTGCGAGCGACAGCTGTTCGATCCAGCTTCGCAGTGACTCAAAATAGGATGAAACAATGAAAGTCGCGTCGGTTTCGGCCGCTTTGTCCCGCAGATAGGTCTGGATGGCGATTCCCATTCCGGGGAGGTATCCGATGTTTTCAATTCCGGCCTGCGGAAAGTCCCGCAGGAACTTTTGCGAATGGATCTCCGCAAGCGGGGAGGTGGTCAGCAGCCGGATGCCGGCATTCTGCTCGGCGATTTTTTCGATCAGGCTCTCGGCTGGTTCAAGCAGTTCGCTGCCATATCCGGGAGGAAAGTCCATGATGATCAACGCCTGGTCTTCAGAATCCAGCTGCGTGATCTGGCTGGAAAAAGCCGACAGCCCGGGCAGGCGTTCTGGCTCAACAGGACCCAGCCGGATAAAATCCGTAACGCCCGAGGCCAGCAGCGTGACTACGCCGGCAAAGGCGATAACCGCCAGAACCAGCTGAACCAGCCGGTTTGTTTTTCGGGTGAGCGGGCGCGTCAGCGGTTCATTGCGGCTTTCTGCCTGAAAAAGCTTTCTCAGGACGGCCAAAATCATCCGGTGCTGATAGTTGTTGACTTCGTTATCCGGCGGGATCTGATTCCGCGAAAAAGATTTGTATTCCGGATCCGCATTGCTGTTCGGGAAAGCCATTTCTCCGCTTTCGAACAGGTTCCAGGGAATTGCGTCCAGATCCTGCGTCTCCCTTTGTCCGGCTTCAAATACCGGCGTGAGGTCTGTATCCGGTTCGGGCGCGGCGGCTTCAGCCTCCGATTCCGGTGGAGTCGTTTCTGACGGGAGCGGCACC
>CALAEB010000287.1 GCA_937890875.1 uncultured Anaerolineaceae bacterium
AAAATGCCAGAATCTCAAGAAAACATCGCCGGCGCCATCATCAGCTGTTTCAACATGCAGCCGCTACCGATTGAAGGCGGCGTGTTTGTCCGCACCTATTTGTCGGCGGAGACCTATCCGGGCAGTTCGCTGCCGTCCCGTTACCATACCGTTGACCATGCGTTCGGCACCGCCATCCTGATGCTTTTCACAGAGGAGGCAGACTCTTTTTCGGCGCTCCACCGGCTGAAAACGGATGAAGTCTATCATTTTTACCTGGGCGATCCGATCGAACTCTCACTGCTCTACCCGGATGGCGCCGTGCGGACCATAAAAATGGGGCAGGCTGTCCTCAAAGACGAGTCGGTGCAATTTACCGTCCCTGCTGGGGTGTGGCAGGGATCCAGGCTATGCGCGGGCGGCAAGTACGCTTTGTTCGGCACTACCATGGCCCCCGGATATCACGACAGCGATTTTGAGGCCGCCGAGCGGGAGACACTGCTTTTACAATACCCGCATGAAAAAGAGCGCATTCATGCGCTGACCCGGCCGAATACCGCCGGAAACTCGGATTTTGAAAAATAATGCCTGCAGTTCAATATGTTGCGCTTCACGCAAAATTTGCCTGAAGAGTCAAAAGTTAAATTACAAAAAAAGGGATCTGTTTTTTGTTCATTTGAAAGGAATCCGTCTCTATCGGACTCCCGGGATTCCAGGCGTTTTCATCCGCCGAAATCAAGTCAATGAAAGCCACCCGCGGACAAACCCGCGGCACGAAGAACGCTGAAAAGCCGGTTTTCCCGGCGGAAACGGGGAACGAATGCCTCAATTCGAAATAATCCTTTTTGACATGGACGGCACATTGGTCGGGCACAGTGATATCATGCCGCAGGCGCTGCGAGCCGTGCTTTCAGACGCCGGGCTCCCGCCGGAATTGGATTTACGCGCCATCACAGGAAACACGGATTATCAGAATTTCAAAGCCATCCTCCGGAAATCCGGCATCCCGGAAGACCAGTTGGAGCCGGACATCATGGACCTGTGCCACAGGCTGGAGCGCAAAGTGGGAGAACTTCTTTCCTCCTGTGAAATGCCGGCTTGCCCGGGTGTGCTGGATTTGCTGCCGCAGCTGGCCGAAATCCCGGTCACGCTTGGTTTGTTAACCGGCAACCTCGAAGCAATTGTCGCGCCCAAGCTGACCAAGGCCGGCATTGCTCCGCAATACTTCAAATTCGGCGGGTTCGGCGACAAAAACGAAACCCGCGTCGATGCTGCCAGACAGGCACTTTTGAACGGAGAAAAATTCCTGGGGAAAAAGATCCCTCCTTCGCGTGTTCTGGTCGTCGGAGACACGCCCAAAGACATCGCCTGCGCAAGAGCGATCGGTGCCAAAGTGCTGGCCGTGGCAACCGGTCTTTTTAGTGAAGAGGAGCTGCTGGCACATGATCCGGATATCTGTCTGGATGATCTGACTGATGCCGATACGATCCTGAATATCGTCAGCGGCGAATAAGATTGAATGAAACATAGCAAATAACCGGTACTTTTTTATCGATTTCTCTCCTTACTTAATTAACATGCTGTAGCAATGACTGGTGAAGCGTTAAAACTTCACCGGTCATTGTTTAACGCATAGGACCAGCATGGGTTCACCCTTCGGCCATTTCCTGAAACCGGATCAATTCAATATTTTTGCCACTTTCCGCAAATTTCCTGGCATCCTCTGTAAATCCGTTCCGGCTGAAGATCATGTAATACTTCGGTTCTTCGCTGAAAAGCGCGCTTTTCTCAAGCAGGGAATGGATGGCATCCGTATCGGTGAATTTATTCCGCCATTTGGCCTCGCCGAACAAAATTCCTCCGTTCCCGATCGCAACCAGATCAATTTCTTCCTCGCGTTTTTTTTGCGGGTTATTCCCCCACCAGCGTCCGCGTTGGTTAACAAAGAAAGGCAGCGAACCCCGAACCTGCCGGAGGTCGAAATAATCAAAGGCAATTACTTCAAAAACTTCTCCCATATAGTTGCTGATTTCCGGTTGAACCAGGTTCAGGAATACCTGATCCCCAAGACCGAGCAAAATATTATTCAAATTGGGTTGAACAAATTTGAACCAGAAGCGGAACATGCCATCCCGCACCCGATAAATACTCTTCCGTGAGTTCTCATTTCCCAGCGGTTTTTCCCGAATTAGAATCTCCAGTTCCAACAGCGACTGAATATACTTATTGAGAGCATTGTTGGATTCTCCGATCGCCTGAGCGATTTCATTATTTTTCGTGGCTCCGTTGGCAACTGCACTGAGAATACTGTTATATATTTTGGGCGCACGCAGTTCCTGCTTTAACAGATTAGATGGCTCCTCGAACAGGCGGCCATTCGGGTTCAGAAAGAGGCGGATAATATTCTTTTCCAACGAATCCGACTGCCGGATAAATGACAGATATTCCGGTATTCCGCCCGTCATTCCATAAGCAACCGCAACATCTTCTGCAGACATCGCCGAAAGATAACGCCTGGTCTCAAAAAAGGTAAAAGGAGCAATTTTATATTGAGCA
>CALAEB010000288.1 GCA_937890875.1 uncultured Anaerolineaceae bacterium
TCATTCCGCACGTTGCTGGACAGCCTGAACCGGCTCTATGAGAGCAATCTGTTTCTGGATAACCTGATGACGTATTTGAAATTGGAGCCGCAGATCATCGTGCCGGCGCATGGCGTTCAGGCGCCGGAGGTGATCCGGGAAGGGATTGAATTCCGGCATGTCTCATTTCGTTATCCGGGATCGGATACTTATGTTCTGCGGGACATCAATCTGCACATTCATCCCGCGGAACGGATTGCGCTGGTCGGTCTGAATGGCGCGGGAAAAACCACGCTGATTAAGCTGATCACCCGCCTTTATGATCCGACGGACGGCGTGATCCTGCTGGATGGGGTGGACCTGAGGGACTATGATATCACCAGCCTTCGCCAGTGTTTCGGCGTAATTTTTCAAGATTTTGTCCGTTATCAGTTTACCGTGCGGGAGAATATCGGGTTTGGGCAGATCGACGCGATGGATGATTTTGCGCGGATTCAGGACGCGGCGGAACGCGGCGGGGCGGATGAAATTATTTCCCGAATGCCGGAAGGATATGAGACTGTGCTGGGACGGCGCTGGGAAAAAGGTCAGGAATTGTCCGGAGGACAATGGCAGAAGATCGCGCTGGCCCGGGCTTTTATGCGGAAATCTGAAGTGCTTGTTCTGGATGAACCGACTTCCGCTTTGGACGCGGAAGCTGAATACGCTGTCTTTCAGCGGTTCGGCGAACTGATCGAGGGCCGGATCGCCGTGCTGATCTCCCACCGTTTTTCGACGGTTCGCATGGCGGATCGGATTGTGGTTTTGTCCGAAGGACGGATTCTGGAGATTGGCAGTCATGACGATCTGATCAGGAAGGACGGCGCATACGCCCGTTTATTCAACCTGCAGGCTGAAGGGTATCGGTAGACTCAGGTTTTGCTGTGCCGGCGGCAGTTCCACTCATTCGGAATTTGAAATGTGAAACCGGTCCGCTGTGGTTCGTCTGTCTTTTTACCGAGAAAAACAAGCGGACCGCAAGCTTTCTGTTCTGATTCAGCGAGGGCCCCGGAATGTAAATTATCGCCGGATAGCATACGGTGGTTTGCCCGGCATTCCGAAATATCGAGCGGGTTCCCGGTTGTTCGCTTACGCGAAAGGAATGTCCAAATTTTGAATAACCGGCTGTTTGCTGTTCGGATTGCGGACAGATTCCATACCGTTAATTCCAATGGGAAAATCTGTATTCCGAATTGCAGTCTGCTATTCCATTAAATGCTAAATGAACGTATAATTGGCGGAAATGATACGATTAATTGGGGAAACACGAGTTTTTATCCGGATCGGATTTTCATGCCCGAGAATTGTATCTGAAAAGGGCCGGCTCTTCTTTTTTAAAATGAGCATGAGAAAAAATAAAATATGGGCGCACTTAATTGACCCGTTGCGGTTGTTCGGAATTGGCAGTTTTCTCCGCAGTGCGATTTTGAATGCTTTACTTGTTAAGGCATTTTTTTTTGAGAATTTGTTTTACGGAAATCAGCTGGCAATCCGAATTTGAAAAAGGTTCCCCATATTTCGAATTGCTGGAAAATGGCGTCGATCATACACTTAATGCGTAATAGGATATAACAACCATGGCGTTCTTTCAGATCTTGGCTTTTACCCTTTCAATGATTTTCACGGTTTTATTCTTTCTGTACGGTTTCAATCATTATTATCTGCTTTTGGCAACCCGTCATTATAAAAAGCCGGTCTTGCCGGATAATCCGGAATTTCATCCGAAAGTTTCCATCCATCTGCCCGTTTATAACGAACGTTACGTTGTCCGCAGATTGATTGACGCAAGTGTTGCGGCAGTAGCGGCTTATGGAACGGCGGACGCAAGTGTCCGGGTGCTGGATGATTCCACGGATGATACGAAAGACGAGATTGATGAAATTGTAAACGAATATCAGAAGAAGGGGATCGATATCGCCGTGGTCCGCCGGGAAAAACGCACGGGTTATAAGGCTGGCGCGCTGCAGGCTGCGCTCGAAATCTCCGAGGCGGAATTCATTGCGATCTTCGATGCGGATTTTGTTCCGCTGGAGGATTTTTTACTGCGGACCGTGCCTTATTTCGGCGAAGATGAAAAACTGGCGATTGTGCAGAGCCGCTGGGGACATCTTAACCGGGATTTCAACATGCTGACGAAGGCGATCTCTATCGGGATTGACGTTCATTTTCTGATTGAACAGACCGGGCGCTATGCGGCGAATTGTTGTCAAAACTTTAACGGCAGCGGCGGTGTGATCCGGAAACGGGCGATTCAGGAAGCCGGCGGCTGGCAGGCGGATACATTGGCGGAAGACCTTGATTTAAGTTACCGGATCCAAAGTCGCTGCGGCTATCATGTGCTGTTCCTGAATGATCTGGTGAGCCCTGCGGAAATTCCTCCGACCGTCCCCAGTTTTAAACGCCAGCAGGCTCGCTGGGCTTGCGGTTCACTGCGTACGGCCAAAAAGTTGCTCCCGGAAGTCATGCGCAATAAGCGGCTGAATTTTAAACAAAAATTGCAGGCCTTTATCCACCTGA
>CALAEB010000289.1 GCA_937890875.1 uncultured Anaerolineaceae bacterium
TATTTCGAAATGCCGGCCCATCTTTCGAACTTCTGATTGTAACGTTATTATACAATATCTTGAATTTGTCAGGTTTTTGACACCTGACAAACAATTGTCTATTCACGAGGTGCTATCGTTTGCATAGAATAAGAGGATGGAAAATAGCGGTAGCCCTTTGATCAGGGTTTGTGAGTTGAAAAAAATATATGTACAGGGAAAGATTCGGACCCCGGTACTGAACGGAATTAATCTCTCTGTGATGCAGGGGGAATATGTCGGGATCATCGGCAAATCCGGCGCGGGAAAAACCACGCTGGTCAATATGCTGGGCGGGCTGGATGATCCGACCGAAGGTGATATTGAAATCGGCGGAACGCATATTCAGCAGTTGAACGAAGTGGAAAAAGCGCGCTGGCGGGGGACGAAAGTCGGCGTGATCTTCCAATCTTTTCAGTTGATTCCCGGTCTTAGCCTGATCGATAATATTTTGCTGCCGGCGGATTTTACCGGCAGGCTGCGGAACGGTCCTAACGAAAGCCGCGAGAAAGCTGCGTCACTGTTGGAAACGGTTGGGCTGGCGGATCATATGCTGAAGCGGCCTGCCGAAATTTCCGGTGGGCAGCAGCAACGGGTCGCGATCGCCAGGGCGTTAATCAACGATCCTGAAATCCTGCTGGCGGACGAACCGACCGGCCGGTTAGACAGTGCCACGTCGGCAACGATTTTTGACTTGTTTGACCGGGTGGTGGATGCGGGGACGACAGTCGTCCTTGTCTCCCATGAGCGGTCGCTGGCGCAGCGGACGAAAAGAATCATCAGACTTGCGGAGAGCAAATTGATCGAGGAATCGGATGGAAATCATTCAGGTCGCACATCTGTTTAAGTATTTTTCTACTCCGGCGGGAAAAGTGGCGGCTTTAGACGATATTAATTTTTCGGTATCGGATGGGGAGTTCGTCGGTATTATCGGAAAAAGCGGCAGCGGAAAATCGACACTGATTAATATGCTGGCGGGAATTGACCGTCCCTCTTCCGGCAGTATCAGCGTGCAGGGAAGCCTGCTGCAGGAGATGAACGAAGGACAGCTCTCTGTTTGGCGCGGGGCGAATGTCGGAATCGTCTTCCAGTTTTTCCAGTTGCTGCCGGTTCTGACGGTTCTGGAAAATATTTTGCTGCCGATGGATTTTCTGAATGCCATTCCGATGAAGGACCGTACGGATCGGGCCTATGAGATTCTGGAACAGGTGGGGATTACGGATATTGCTGAAAAGGTGCCTGCGGATCTCTCCGGCGGACAGCAGCAGATGACAG
>CALAEB010000290.1 GCA_937890875.1 uncultured Anaerolineaceae bacterium
TGCCGGGCTTACCATTAATTTCCCTTTTTTGCGCAAAGTGCAAAAACTAAAGAACAACAAAGCATTTTTCCCATATTTCAAGTTGGCGGTTTCCGATTGAATTTTCTTCACACTCAGAGTAGAATTGAATGCAAACAATAATGATCAGAACAATTCGTTGTTAAGTTTTCCATACTTTTTTTACTGCTTTTATTAAAAAAAGAAACGGGAAAACGGCATAAGCACATTATTTTAGCCGATTGAATTTCGAGATTCGAATAGCAGTGCTGGTGGCAGCTTGAACTTTGGAAAAGGTGCTTCCTGCTTTTGCGCTTCATGCCGAAGCAGGTGAATCGCAAGTTTTCCATATTGATTCGAAAGGATTTCCCAAATTTCGGATTTCGGTTGGACTCGGGTATGACGTTACCGGAATAGAGGACTGATTTATGATCAAGGCTTATATCAACGTATTCAGGAATTACGCAAATTTTTCCGGCACGCTTCACCGGAAACCGTACTGGCAGGCCATAATCATTCATCTTTTGGTTTTTGCGGTCCCGCTTTACCCGCTGGTCGTAACGGCGAATGACTTCCTGACAGGCGAAGAAAATCTGTTTTTGATCATTTTATCCGCACTCATCGTTTACTGTTTGCTCTCCTTTATCCCGTTCTGCGCGGCGACTGTTCGTCGGTTGCACGATTTGCCCAAATCGGGCTGGTTTTTGGCGCTGTCGCTGATTCCTGCGGTGGGTCCGATCATTGTCATCGGCTTCCTTTTGCAGAAAGGACACGGTGAGGAGGCTGAGCGCACAATCGTCCGGCTTCTCCCGGAAATTAAGGCCGTTCTTGCGCGCCCGCAAAAAGGCGGATGGTTCTGGGCTGCGGTTTTGTTGCTTGCGGCGGGCGGGATTTTGATATGGAAATTCGATTCTCCAAGAAATATTTATATCCGCTTTGCCAACGTCTCGGCTGCGCTTTTCGGGCATCCGGCCCCGCTGGTTTTCCCCGGTTCGGTTGAAGCGGAAAAGACGGAAGCGACCAAAATGATTGCCAAAACCGGCATGACGATCGGGAAGATCGTTCATGAAGCCGCAACGATCGGCACTTATCAGGAAAACGACCCGGATGATCAGAGCGTGGAAGCGGATGAAGTGACCGCTGTTCCCATCAATACGCCGGATTATGAACCCGGTACGATTCTGCGCAGCACTGGTGACGGTGCCTTCGTGATCAGCATGACTGATCCAGCGGCTGCCAACGGAATCTTCTGGATCGATATGAGCGAAGTTTCCAATAACCAATATCACCTGTGCTCGGCCGCGGGCGCTTGTTCGGATCCGGATGATCCGGCGCTGCTGAGCATAGAAGATTATTACGCTGATGAGACAAACTACGGGGAATTCCCCGTCATCCGGGTGAACCGGGAACAAGCGGAGCTTTACTGTGAGTGGGCCGGGCGCAGGCTGCCCGCTGAGACCGAATGGGAAATGGCTGCGGCCGGTCCGGAAGGCGCCGCCTTCCCCTGGGGGAGCGCTTTCAGTTCGCGGAAACTCAATTATGCCGGAAGCGCTGATTTCGGCACATCGGCGGTCAGCGCATATCGGAACGGAAAGAGCACTGCCGGCGCACTGAACATGCTGGGCAATGTTTGGGAATGGGTTTCGAATCCGCTCGACACGGAGAACGATGAAATCGGCGTTATTCGCGGCGGCGGCTGGAACAGTTATGAAGATGCGCTCAGCACGGCGCTGCGTTATGCGGTGATGCCGGACTATACTGCGCCGAACCTTGGGTTCCGCTGTGCGGCTTCGGAAATTGATTCTTCAATGTATCGCGAGCTGAATGCCGAGGAACAGGAATTTTTCAGCGAACTGCCTCCGGATATCGGGTCGGAACGCGAACGGGAGGCTGACGGGGCGATTGAACTGTATGTTCCGGAAACCGTATTTATCATGGGGAACGCTTCCGGCGCGATCAATGAAAAACCGGCGCATGAGGTCACGCTGGGCACTTATTGGATCGATAAGACTGAAGTCAGCAATGCGCAATACAGCCAGTGTGTTTCGGCCGGGGTTTGTTCCGATCCCGTACAGACCAAATCGCTTAAAAATCCGTCCTATTACGGAAACGAGGCATTTGCCGGTTATCCGGTCATTTTTGTCACCTGGGCACAGGCCGTTCAATACTGCGAATGGGCCGGCGGCAGGCTGCCGACCGAGGCCGAATGGGAAAACGCAGCCCGCGGCCCGGATGGGTTCCTGTATCCGTGGGGGATTACTTTTGATACAGCCAATCTGAATTATGCCGGAAGCGGAATCAACGATACCGAACCGGTGGAAAGTTATGAAAATGGCGCCAGCCCGTATGGTCTGCTGAACATGGCCGGAAATGTGGCGGAATGGGTATCTGACCGCTATGCTGAAGATTGGTATCAAACATCCCCGGATCAGAATCCGGCGGGCCCGGAATACGGCGCTTTTCGGGTGGTCAGAGGCGGTTCATGGCAGACAGGCGAAGTCAGTGTGCAATCGGTCAACCGGTTTTATGCGGCTGAGTCCAGTTCCGGTCTCGACCGTGGTTTCCGCTGTGTCCGTCCTGAATAAACCATGTCCGCTGAAGATATTTTCGCGATCCCGGTTGCTGACAGGGTTCTGATTTACGCCCCGCTTCATGCCGTTTCGGCGTTAGTCAACCGGGCGGCATATGAGGAATTTCGCACCTCTTTTGCTCCCGGCGGCAGGAATGCCGCTTGTGTGGTCCCCATTTTATCCGCGATATATGGGACGGTACCGTTCAGGCCGGAAAAACGGACCGGTCCGTTGAAAGAGCCGCTTTTCCTGGGTATCCTTCCCACACGCGGCTGCGGTATGGGCTGCCGCTACTGTGATTTCCCGGGCGGTAATCATCAAGTGATGCCGCTTTCGGTCGCGAAAAATGCCGTGGATGCCTATTTAATGCTCCTCAGCGACCATTCGATTGATCACGGCGCCATCCATTTTTTCGGCGGCGAGCCTTTTGATGCGCCGGACGTGGTGCAGTTTACTGTCGAATATGCCCGGCTTGCCGCGAATTCAAAAAAGATCGATCTTCATTTTGAAGCGGTCACAAATGGGCTCTACCCGAAATCGACCGCAGCGTGGATTTCACAGAATATCGATTCGGTGGTGCTCTCGTTTGACGGACTGCCTGCGGCCCAGAACACGCTTCGTCCGTACCGGAACGGGACGCCTTCTTTCGACACCGTTTTTGCCAACGCGGTGATTTTTTCCCGCGGCGGCTGTGATCTGGTCATCCGTTCCTGTATTTCACAGACAAATATCGAAACACTTGCGGATTGGGCCGGATTTATTCTTGAAAATCTGGACCCTTCCGCGGTTTGCCTTGAACCGATGATTGAGACGCCCGTTTCCCGGGCAAATAACCTTTCCGCTGCCGGGATCCGGGATTTTGTCCGGGGTTTTGTTTCGGCTGCGGATCTGCTTTCCCAAAATGCGGTCCCGGCGGTTTACTCCACGGCGGAGACCCGTTTGCTGAAAACTGCGGCCTGCCCGCTGGGACAGGATGCGTTGATCGTTACGCCGGAAGGTAACGTCAATGCCTGTTATCAGGTGGAGCGGCAATGGGTTGCGCTGGGATTGGACTTTCGGCTCGGCCGGGTCACGGAAGACGGTTTTGGAATTCCAGCCGGGCGTGTTGAGGAGATGCGCAAGCATCATGTGGACGAGAAACCGCTTTGCTCAAATTGTTTCTGCCGTTATCATTGCGCGGGCGGGTGTCCGCTGGTCCATCCGACCGGCAGTCCGGCGGGGCAGTACGACGAATATTGCATGCAAACGCGCATGATCACAGCTGCTTCCCTCCTGACCGAACTGGGGCAGGTTGAACTGCGCGATCGCTGGCTGACGGACGACAGCAGCTTTGCCGGGATCATCGCCAGCCCCACGGATCGGGTCAATCCGGGTTTCAACGGGAGTGCCGGATGAACGGGCGGAACTATCGGATCCCGTCCGGCCTTTTCTGGGTCAATAACCGTGATTCTGTGACAGTGGTTGACCCCGCCAGAGCTGTCTGCGAAAAACTGGCTGATGAGAAGGCTGTTTTATGGCGGCTGCTTCAACAGGAACTGCCGCGGGACGAACTGATCCGCTTGTATGCCGCAATCCGCTCAGTTTCGGAAACGGACGCTCTTTTGGAGATCAACCAAACCCTGGCCGGATTGGCGGCTGCCGGGTTTGCGGAGGCCGCGGATGGCTAACCTGATCATTTCCAATGTCTGTAGCGCGAACTGCGAGTTCTGCTTTGCATCGTCTTTTTTGAAGAAGCAGGATGATCATGAGAAGTTCATGTGTTTGGACACATTCATGGAATATATCGGGTTGCTGGACCGTTCCGCGATCGATGAGGTACGGCTGCTTGGCGGTGAACCGACGCTTCATCCGCTTTTTGCCGATTTTGTCCGCATCGGGCAAGCTGCCGGAAAACGGATCACGGTCTTTTCAAACGGGCTGATCAATGAACCCGCGCTGGAAGCGCTGATGGATTGTCCGCCGGACCGCTGCGCGGTGATCATCAATATGAACGCGCGGATCAAAAAGTCGCAGAGAGAGCGGAAAGCGTACGTTCTGCATCAATTGGGGGAGCGCTCGATCGCGGGGATCACGGTCGATTCACCTGTCTTTCCGTTGGATCCGCTGATCCAGTCGATCCTGCGAAACCGGATGAGAAAAGTGATCCGGATGGGCCTTGCGCTGCCGGTGTATGGAACGCGAAACCATAATCTTCATCCAAAACAATACCCGGCCGTCGCAAAGGCGATTGTCAGCGAGTCGTACAAGACCGCGGCGGCGGGCATCCGGATCGAGCCGGACTGCGGTTTTGTGCGCTGTATGTTTTCCGATGAGGAATTTAAGGCGCTGAACAGAAACGGCTTCTGCTTCGGGTCCTATTGCAGCCCGATCATGGATTGCTGCAGCAACGGGGAAATTCTGCATTGTTTTGCGCTTTCCGACCTTTTTTCGGTCCGGCTGGAAGCGGATTCGGAAACAGATTCGATCCGGAAAGAACTGACCCGGCAGGCTTCCGTCTGGCGTTTTGGCGGGATCTATCCTGAATGTGAGGATTGTTTTTTCAGGCGGAATGAGGAATGCTGCGGCGGGTGTCTTGCCGCGGTGATGAACCGGTTCCTGCCGGTGAAAGCGATGAGCGTATGCCTTTGAAACGGGAACCGAAACCGATCTTTGATTGTGATTCCGTTCCGCTCGTCAGCCGGATCAGGATCACGATTCCGCGCCGCGCGTTGTTTTCAGCGATGTCCAATGAATTGCGTGCCCGGAACCAGGCCGTGGAAGGTTTGCCGGTTTATGAAATTGAAGATATCGCCGGAATGCCGGCGGAAGCGTTCGGGCGGCTCCGGCCGGTCCTCGCGAAAGGCGCCAAAATCAGTCTGGCGGACGGTTTTGTCCGCGGGCTGCCGCGCAACGGCGTTGAACCGGTCGTGTTGTTTCGCGCTGATTCACCGGCGCTGATGATCTTCAATTGCTTTAACGGGAAGATCACTGTCGCGGAAATCACGGAAATGGCACAACAATCCACCGGCTGGCCGGAAGAAAAAACGGCTGCGGTCGTGCGCGGTCTGTTCCTGAAATTGTGCGAGGTCAGAATATGCCAGCCCAGGTAATTTTTGAGGATATGGATCGGGCTGGCACCTGCGGCAGGATGCTGAACGAGGTTTTCTTCTCGCCGGTTGCGGGCTGCGCCTTCCCGGTTTTTTGTGCGCAGATCGGAAGCGATTCACTGTTTTAC
>CALAEB010000291.1 GCA_937890875.1 uncultured Anaerolineaceae bacterium
GTGCATCAGAGAGCTGGCCTTCTTCCATGATCTGCAGCAGCATATTGTGGATTTCCGGGTTGGCCTTATCCAGTTCATCGAACACCACAATGGAATACGGGCGGCGGCGAATTGCTTCCGTCAGCTGGCCTGCGTCATCGTATCCGACATATCCCGGAGGCGCACCGGTCAGACGGCTGGCTGAATGCCTTTCCATAAATTCGGACATATCCAGCTGGATCAGCGCGTCCTCGCTGCCAAAGAGGAACTTAGCCAACACTTTGGTCAGTTCGGTCTTCCCGACGCCGGTCGGCCCCAGAAACAGGAACGAACCGATCGGACGGTGCGGATCCTTCAGCCCGGAGCGGGAACGCCGGATCGCGTGCGAAATGCTCTCGATTGCGTCCTTCTGCCCGATGATCTCTTTTTCCAATTCCGCTTCCATTTTCAGCAGCCGTTCCGATTCCTTTTCGGCCATCTGCATCACCGGAATCCCGGTCCACATCGCGACAACTTCGGCAATGTCTTCCGCCGAAACCACCGGCGCGGTTTCCCGGTCCCAGATCAGGTTCTGTTCTTCGATTTGCCGCTCTAATTCGGCTTCTTTCTCATGCAGAACGGCAAGCACATCTTCCTGGTTCTGCTCTGCAGCGGCGAGCGACTGTTTCCGCGTTTCCCGCAGCTTTGCCATCAGCTCATTGGAAGCCGTGGCGGCAGGGCTTTTATACATCCGCACCCGCGAAGAAGCTTCGTCAATCAGGTCGATCGCCTTGTCCGGCAGGAACCGTTCGGAGACGTACCGTACGGACAGGTTGACCGCGGCCTCGATTGCCTCGTCTGAGATTGTCAGCTGGTGATGGTCTTCGTACCGGGAGCGCAGACCGGACAAGATGGTGATAGTTTCCTCCGGCGTCGGCTCGCTGACCAGGATCTGCTGGAAACGCCGTTCCAGCGCTGCGTCGCTTTCAATGTTTTTGCGGTATTCATCCAAAGTTGTCGCTCCCACTACCTGGACTTCACCGCGGGAGAGCGCCGGCTTCAAAATATTCGCGGCGTCTACCGTGGACCCGGACGAACCCGCGCCGACCAGCATATGGATCTCATCAATAAACAGGATCGCCTGCGTTGTTTTCAGCTCTTCGATCACCCGTTTCATGCGGTCCTCGAATTGGCCGCGGTACATCGTACCGGCAACCATGCTGCCGACGTCCAGCTGCAGCACGCGCTTGTTAAGCAGCTGAGCCGGGACGTTTCCTTCCACGATGGCCTGCGCCAGTCCTTCCACAATTGCGGTTTTGCCGACGCCCGGTTCACCGATCAGGGCCGGGTTGTTTTTTGTCCGGCGCGCCAGAATTTGAATCACGCGTTCGATCTCATTTTTCCGTCCGATCACCGGATCCAGTTTCCCGGCGGATGCCTTGGCGGTCAAATCGGTCGCCAGCTGGTCAATTAACGGCGAACTTTTCGAATCCTTCTCCGTTTTTGCCTTCCGGACCGGTTTTGCCGCGGCGCTGGTCTGTGCGGCGCCGGAAGCCGGCGGGGTTTGCCCTTCTTCCAGAACCCGGCGCAGCTGCCGCCGGACCTGTTCCGGCGTGATCCCGAATCGCTTGAGCACTGTCACCGCTTTTGAATCACTTGTGTCGATCAGGCTCAACAACAAATGTTCCGTGCTGATATACATCTGTCCCATTTTGGTCCCTTCGATGACAGCACGCCGCAGAATATCCTGTACTTCGGGGGAAAGCGCTTCCTCCGCTTTTTTCTCACTTTTTGGGGAGGGTTCACCGTCGATTTCAACGACGATCTCACGCACTCTGTCAGCAGTCAGATCCAGATCGCTCAGGACCTTTCCGGCTGTTGATCCTTCGACGAGCAGCAGTCCGAGCAGAATGTGTTCGGGGCCGATCATCTCAGCGTTGGTTTTATCAGCTTCCTGATGGGCAAGACTGAGTACACGCCGCGCTCTTTGTGTAAATCGATCTATTCCAGCCATGATTTTGTTTTCCTTTATCTTTCGTTCGCAACTGACATTCTTCCGCATCAGTAATTCGAAATTGGTGAGCGTTGAATGAAATGCTTCAGAGACAATCTTCACTCAACAGATGGTACAGCGCTGAATGGACTTGGTGATGAACGTTAGGTCAGAATTTTGAATCGCTGTGCCGCATATTCTCTGGCGAGAAATGGTAAAATCCATTCATACTCTCATATTGTTCTGGAAAATTCCGTTTCCGTCACATATTTTCTGCGCGGAAGGAACTTGCCGGAACGACCGGAACCTGGTTCTGATTCAGGTTTCCATCTCAAGTATACGGTATGCCGCCAACTTTCGTTATTAGAAAAGTATTAATAATTGTGGGACTTCCGTCCTCATAAACTATTTTTAAGGAAGGGCTCCGGTTCCCGGGTGCGAATCTGAAATATGAACAAAAAACTCAACTTCCGCTATTTGAAATAGTAGGATTCTTTTGAATAAAGCGGAAAAGCACAGCGGATCCTTGCTAAGTTCGGCTTTTGATGCCCCAACCGAATTCCGAATGTATGCTTAACCGCGTTGTTTTATTCAGTTCTTCCTGCTTTGGATAGCCGGACTCCTGACATTCGGATCATTGCAGTCTGATTTTCCGCCGGAAACAAAAACGGATTCAAATTCTTTACAGGGACTCTTCCCCATGCAATTCACCACCTTCAACTTTCTGCTGTTTTTCGTGCTTGTCTGCCTGGTTCATGCGCTGCTTCCGGGAAAACTGCGCCGGATTTGGCTGCTGATTTCCAGCTACTTTTTTTATTGCTCATGGAACGCCGCGTATGGCTTGGTTCTGGCCGGAGTTACGCTGACTACGTGGATCAGCGGATTGCTGCTGGAAAAAGCGGCGGGATCTTTCCATCCGGTACGGCTCAAAAAGACGATCGTTGCGGTCACTGTGATCCTGAATATCGGCGCGCTTTTTGTTTTCAAGTATTCGAATTTTGCAATTTATAACCTGAACCGTATTTTGAAGCTGGTTCGTCTGCCGGCGTATGATGTCCGTTTTGACTGGCTCATTCCGGTTGGGATCTCTTTTTTTATTCTGCAGGCGCTGAGCTATACGATCGATTGTTT
>CALAEB010000292.1 GCA_937890875.1 uncultured Anaerolineaceae bacterium
GTTGTGATCCGGTCATCAGTCCGGTCCCTTTCAGGCAGTCCCAAATCATAATATTCTGTCTTCAAATCGATGAACGGAAGCAGCAATTCATCTTTGATCATTTTCCAGATGATCCTTGTCATCTCATCGCCATCCATCTCGACGATGGGAATTGTCATTTTAATTTTTTCCATTCCCGTTATTTCCTTTTCCGCGATTTTTTGCCGCATAATAATTCATGAGACTTCCGTCCAGTATGATCTGTTTTTCATCTTCGGTCAGGCCGCTGATGTGAAGCGGGAGCTCGTGCTTACCGGAGGCCGTCAGCACTTTTGCCTGGATGGTGCCGGCTCCTTTTTGGATGGCATCCCGAACTCCGGGGATATAAATCAGATCCCCTTCGGCATATGTGAACTCACTGCCGGGATCGATGGTGAAAGGCAGGATTCCCCAGTTGATACAATTGCTGCGATATCGTTTGGTCGCGTATTCCTTGGCCAGGTTCGCCGCGCCGCCTAAAACTTTCTGGCAGGATGCTGCCTGTTCACGGGCGGAACCATCGCCGGGCTTGTTGGCAAAAACGGCGGAACCGATTGCCGTGGTTTGGATTAATGTTTCCGGATGCTCGTCCACCTGCCGCAGCGCGTCAAGAATTTTTTGCGGCGGATTGCCTGCGCGGCGTTCCGCTTCCAGTGCCTGGACGGCTTTTGCGTCGCGCACATAGCCCGGAACCCGGCGCGACAATGTAAATTCCGCCAGCTTGACCGGATTGGAACGGTAAGACGAAGTCTCGCCGGACGGAATCAGTTCGTCAGTC
Organism: uncultured Anaerolineaceae bacterium; assembly: GCA_937890875.1. Lineage (GTDB taxonomy): Bacteria > Chloroflexota > Anaerolineae > Anaerolineales > Anaerolineaceae > Flexilinea. Next base: position 797 of record CALAEB010000292.1, read on the forward strand.
GTTGTTACGGGATCATGAATGACCGCTGCCAGGACTAGCAGCAGATTTTCAGAAAGCGGATACATTTCCGGCCAGTTGGTGATATTCGGCCCCATTCTCAGCGCCTCTTCCGGTTTGGGTTTCCGGTAACCGTTATAGACCCGTTTTTGGTAAATTTCCTGATTGAAGTGATATTCATAATGCTGAAGCGGGATATCCAAATCCGCCGCGGAAGTCAAATATCCACCGTTTGCCGCAGTCGCCGCAATGGAAAGTGCGTCCATCAGCGCAATGCCGGTCACCTGCCCCTGATCGGGTTTGGACCCGTCCCGGTTGGGGAAGTTCCGGGTCGCGTGGCGGATGCTGAGGCCGTTGTTCGCCGGCACGTCCCCGGCGCCGAAGCAAGGACCGCAGAATGCGCTTTTGGTCAGCACGCCGGCCTGCTGCAGGCGGGCCAGGACGCCGTTTTGCGCCAGTGCAGTGCCGATCGGCATGCTGGACGGGTAAACACTTAACGAGAAATAATCATTCCCGATCGAGCCGTGATCCAGGATATCAGCCGCGGCGCAGATATTATCAAACATACCGCCGGAACATCCGACGATCGTCCCCTGGTCCACCAGGATCCGCCCGTCATGAATTTTTTCCAGCAGATGCAGCTGCATCTTGCCATCGAAGATCCTGGCGGATTCCACTTCCACCGCATGCAGGATATCTTCCGGATTTTCCTGCAGTTCCCGAATCGAATAGGCGTTCGCGGGGTGATAGGGCAGTGAAATCATCGGCTCAATCTGCGCCAGGTCAAACCGGATCATCCCCTCATAATACGCCGCATCCCCGGGCTGCATTTTTTGATAGGCATCCGGACGGCCGTGGATCTCATAGTAGTCTTTTACGGTTTCATCTGTTTCCCAGATTGAGGAGAGACAGGTGGTTTCGGTTGTCATCACGTCAATTCCGATCCGGAAATCCATCGGAAGATGTTTTATGCCGGGGCCGACGAATTCAAGCACTTTGTTCTTCGCGAACCCGTTCTCGAATACCGCTTTGATAAACGCGAGCGCGACATCATGCGGGCCGACGCCGTAACGCGGTTCGTTTTCAACATATACCAGAATGACTGGCGGCGTATCGATATCATAGGTGTTCGACAGCAGCTGCTTGACTAATTCCGGGCCGCCTTCACCGATGCCCATCGTGCCGTAACATCC
>CALAEB010000293.1 GCA_937890875.1 uncultured Anaerolineaceae bacterium
AGCACATCATCCGCCTGCGGGATCAGCAAACTCTGCCCCAGACTCAAAGACGTTGTATCGACAATGTTGTTCCATGCCGCGATATCTTCAACCGTTAAGCCATAGGCTGTCGCGATACTCCAGAGACTTTGCCCGTTCTCAACCGAATGGTATATTTTACCGCTTCCGTCCGGCGTTGAAACACGGACATTGGCGATAATCTGGGAAACATCCACGATACCTGCCGATGTTCCGCCGGAACTGCCGCCGGAAGTTGTTCCGCCGGTTGAAGCGGCAAAACCGCAGCCGTTCACACCGGCCGGATAAGCCGCCTGAATCACATAGTAAACCTTTCCGTTCACTTCAGCCGAAACACCCGCTCCGATATGGCAGTATGACGGATTCACCGCCGGTATCATGTGCTCCGCGTCCGACCAGCTGGCCTGGATATTCGCCAGTGTAGTCGGACCGACCATAAAATTCTCCGTCGCGTAAGCCCGGTTTCCATTATTATAGCCATATCCAGAGACCCGTCCGCTGACGTCGCCGATATGCCAGGACATGCTGTTCTGCGCCATGGTATCCGCCGTACTTTGAGCGCAGGCCATCAGGCTGGCGTCAACCGACAAACCGCTTAATCCGTTTGCAATCCGCATGCCGTTGATCAGATTGATCAGATCGCTTGCGGAAACCGTGTTGGCAGCCGCAGCCGCACGGCTGATCCGTGCGGGGAAAAGAAGATCAGCCTGAACCAGAAAGCTCAGGCTGAAAAAGAACGGCAGCAGGAATCGGGTTACGAATCTGCGAAACATAGAAAAGATTATAGTTGCGGCGACTGATCCGTCAGTCTCGGGAGCTGAATGACGATCAGATCATCCAGGTCGCCCCCGCCGATCGCCTCAACTTCAAACGTATAGGTCAGGCTCTGATCATGATAACCGTAATCGCTCAGCTCGACATTCCACTCGGTGGTGAACCCGTCGTTAAACTCCTGCGTTTCCGTCACCTGCTGAGTGGTCTGTCCTTCGACCTGCACCAACAGTCTGACGTTCGCGTTGCACAACGGCGCATTCGGACGGCAGGATATGGATGCCCGCAGCCATGTCCCGAGCGGAACCTGCACCGGACCGAAAGACACGCGGGTAGTTCCGCCTTCCGTCAGCGGCGTTCCGATCACAATCGCAGGCTGGCCGGCATAGTTGCTTTCAACCGTCGGCGATCCTTCATAAAACGCAACCCCGCGGCCGGAACTCCGGTCCGAAGATCCACAATAGAAATAGCCGTCATCGTCCGAACAAATCGCGCCGGCTAAATTTTCATAGAAATTGTATTCAGAACCGACCACAAATTTCGACGAAAGCGGGATGTTCTGGCTCTCGCCGCCATTAAACACTTCCCCGTCATCGCTTTGCATCGCCCAGTAAGTGGTATATGTTTTATCCTGGGATTCACCCGCGTACAGTTTGACCGATGCGACAACCGATTCCCCGGTTTTGGTGATTTTATCGGAGGAGAAAAGCGGGAACGATTCTGCGGTCCCCTGCTTATCACCGGAATAATAGACAATTTTATATCCGGAATTCCAGGTACAGGTTCCGATGTTCTGGATATACCAGGACTTGGTAAACGTTGTATACGGCAATGTCATGGTTCCGTCCGGGAAAGTCACGTCGGAAACAAAAGCGAATTTATTGGTACAGTTTTCCGACGAACCGGAAGAAACAGAAAGTGTCGGAGTCGGCGTGATTAAACTTTCACTGACCAGCTCGCCTGACTGTTTTGCCTCGGCGATCGCCTGGCTGATCTTACGGTCGACATCCGCTGCAATCTGCGTGCTTTGCAGGTTCTGCGAATAATCCAAAACCTCCTGACTAAGCGGTTCCGAATCCTTCATCGCAGTGGCAATTGCCGCCTGAATCGTCGCGTCAATATCAAACGATACCGGCACGTTATTGGTACATCCGGTCAGCAACAGAAAAGCCACCGTCAGGATGAAAAAAAAGATGCGTTTTTTCATTGGACTTCTACCTTTACCCAAATAGCTTTATCTTGATTCGTGCCTGCTCCAAAAAGCCCCGAATTCCCGTTTTTCATCATCCAAAAACCGGCATAGGATCCTTTTTTATCCGGATCAGTCATATAAACAGATAATTCAATTGTATCATCAGGCTTAACGACTGTTCCGGAAGGAAGGCTGATCTCAAGCCGGTCTGTCATCGCATCCCCTTCCGAAAATGCCAGGCTGTACGATTCATCCCAGGTACAGGTACCGTTATTGCGGATTTTCCAGGTTTTCGTGAACGGTTTGCCGGCCTGAACAACGGTTTTATCCGGAACAGTAATATCCGCTTCAAATTTCAGTTCATCAACACAGGGAAACATCGTGCGCATCGCAACAGCTTCCGAAGTCCTCAAGCCGGAAGGGATTGAAGTGACGGCAACCGTGGGGGCTTTGGTTTCCTGCACCGCAGCAGTCTCCGTTATGCTGCCGCTGTAAGCATTCCACCGTTCATCCAATTCATAGGAAAGCCGGGTTGCGATTTTCATCGCGGCGTCATCCACCATCCAATAGATCGTTGCATCTAAATCCGGTGTCGGCGTAACCGGCACCGGCTGCACAACCGAGCAGCCGGAAAACAGAAGCAGGATCCCGAGAACGATGGCCGTCCAGATATTGCTTCGTAGAATCCGGGGTGATGAACGGAAAAATCGTTGTTTCGTCATAGGGAATACCCGCGTGAATCAGCGCTGCCTGGTCCGGAAAATCTCCACGCTGACCGATTTTGCAAACCGGACGGCCGAAGTCTTTTCCACCCGGACACGAACGGATACCACCAGCGGATGCGACAGGCAAAGACCGGCGATATCACCGGTCAGTGCCTCTAATGTGTAGCGTTTGTTTTCTTCGACAAGCGCAAAAATCGCTTTCGCCATTTCACTGTAATCCACGCAGTCCTGAATTGAATCGCTCGCCATTGCCGGGCAGACATCCGTCTCCATAACGACATTGACCAGGATATCCTGCGGCCTGGCCCGTTCTTTTTCGCTCAAACCGATCACGCCGCGGGTCAGCAAATCCGTAATACGTACCTGATCCATCGTTATTGTTCGGCTGCTTCATACTGGATTTCCGGATCCGTCATCCGGCAGAAATCCAGTTCATAGGTATCATATCGGGCGGAGGTCATCTCGTTATCCTGCAATGAGGCGACAGGTTCATAATCATTCCGGCATTTTACCTCAAACCGGTATCCCTCATTAATCGCCATGACTTTCAGGTCGGTCGTTTTCAGCACAATGTCCATCCCCGGTTTAATATAACTCAAATTCGGATTAATACTGTTAACATGAACGGATACCAATCCTTTCCCGTCCTGCCAGAGGCGCATATTCCCATACCCGTAAATATCGCTGTATTGGCGGCTCGCGCCCTCACCACTCATATTTTTATTGCTGATCGGATCTCCCAGCATCGTCACGTCCAAGATGTAAATGTTGCTGTCAATATTGGTGCCGACAGATTTCAGGCTGTAACCGCTGTCGCTGATCCGTGTCTGGCAGGCGCTCAGCACCGCCACAATGACCAGCGAGAGAATCATGATAATATATATCTTTTTCTTTTGCATTTATCCTCCGTTTCTACCATACATACGTATTCCGTTATCAGATTGTTTTATTCGCTGCAAAAAGTGAAAATCCCGGAGCCTGTGCAAGCTCTCTCCAAAACAGAATCAGGGAGCTCGGGAGCCGAAATATTAAAAATCAACAGACCCGTATCTTTTTCAGGTACGGAAAACTTTTCCATCGTTCAGCGTGCTGCATGGAAATAATTATAGTTGATTTATCAGCGGAGATTTATCGCTATGAGGAAACACCGGCATTTCGAAATATGGGGAGGATTCTTTGTTATCCAAAAAAAGTGTCCAAATTTTGAATCACCGAGGAAACACAGAAACATTTCATAATCCTTGTCGGCCGAAAATTTAATTTGTCTGTTCATTCGGAGTCAGCCAGCGGCGCAGGAGCTTTTCCGCAAAACGCAGGATACCATCCGCAGCCAGAGCAATCCCGGCACTGAAAATGGTTCCCCAAAGTATTTTATAAATGTTCATCGTGCGCAGACCATCAAACAAGATCTTCCCGAGCCCGCCGGCATTGATCGTGGCGGCAATTGTCGCGATGCCGATTGTGGAGATCACCGAAAGATGGATCCCTCCCATCATCCGGGGCACGGACAGCGGAATCCGGATCTTCCATAAAACCTGCCGGCTGTTCATGCCCATTCCGCGGGCAGCCTCAATAATACTCGGATCCACACTGTTCAGCGCCTCAATGTTACTCCGGATCAATATGTACTGGTTATACAACACCAGCACAAAAACAGCCGTTTTCATGCCGATACCCAGAAACGGAATCAGGATGGCAAAAAGGGCCAGGCTTGGGATGGAATAGATAATGTTGAAGGCCTGGATCACACCGTTCGAGAGTGCCTTATGCGGCAGAATCAGGATCGTGAGAATGAAAGCCAAAATAACCGAAATCAGCAGCACAATGCCAACAATCTGCAAATGACGAAAGAGCGCTTCCAAAAGTTTATCCTGTTGTTTCATGAAAAATTCGATCAAGGCTGCCTCCAGCGGTCATACGCCTCATATTGTTTTCGCGTCGAATCAAGCAGCGCGGAAACGAACTCGTTGGCAGGGCGGGAAATAATCTCATCCGGAGGACCATATTGCTGAATTCGGCCGTGGTCCATGATCAGCACGCTTGTACCTAATTTAAACGCTTCGTGAACGTCATGCGTAACAAAAAGAAAAGTCTTCCGGGACTGCCGGTGGATTTTGATCAGCTCGTCCTGCAGCGTCTCCCGGTTAATCGCGTCAATCGCGCCAAACGGTTCGTCCAGCAGCATGATTTTCGGATCCGCCGCCAACGCCCGCGCCAGCCCGACCCGCTGCTGCTGCCCGCCCGAAAGCTGTGCCGGAAAGCGCCGTTTATATTCCTGCGGATCCAGGTTGACCAGAAAAAGCAATTCATCCACGCGTCGGTCGATCATCGCCGGCTCCCAGCCGAGGATTTTTGGCACGGTCGCGATATTCTGCGCAACGGTCATATGCGGGAACAGACCAATCTGCTGGATCACATAACCAATTCTGCGCCGCAGTTCAACCGCCTCCACGTCCAAAATCCGCTCCCCAAACAGCCGGATATCGCCGCTGTCAAAATCATAGATCCGGTTAATCAATTTCAGCAGCGTGGTCTTCCCGCTGCCGGAGGTTCCCAAAATCGTGACCAGTTCGCCTTCCTCAACCCGAAGGGAAACCGACTCCAGCGCCGGAGCGGAGGCATTCGGAAAATGCTTGGATACATTTGAAAATTCAATCGCTGTGGCCATGCGTCAACGTGCCTCCAGATGAAGCACCTGTACCGGGCAGGTGGAAACGCAGATTCCGCAGCCGACGCATTGATCCAGGTCAGCGGTGATTTTCCGCCCGGCAGCCGAGAAAACGCCGAAATGACAGCGTTTCACACAGCGTCCGCAGCCAATACAGCGGTCTGCGTCAAAAACGATTCTCGTCTTTGTTGCCGGCCACACGCCCCGGCTCTGCAAACGTTCCTGTGCCCGGAAGAGATAACAGCAGTCGCTGCAGCAGTTACAGATCCCATTCGGGTTAACCGTGTGCATCAGCCCGGCTTTTTCAGCTATACGGACCACTTCTTTTGCCCGTTCCCGGTCGATCGGCTCCGCAATCCCGCGGTCGGCCATCGTGTTAATCCCATGCTTGTACGTAATGCAGGTCCGAGTCGGCATGCCGCAATCTCCGCGCAGGCTTCGGCAATCACAGAAATTCAGGAAAACCGGACGGTCAGCCTGGCCGTCGATCCAGGCGAGGACTTCCTCAACCGGCATGATCGCGTCCGCGGTCGGAATCGTCCCGGACGAAGCGGCTCCGACCGCTTGAAGAAAAGCGTCGAAATACCACTGATCCAGGTCTTCTTTCGCACGCTTCGGTAAAAGGTCGTATTCCGCTTTCCGGGTCAGGACAAAAATATCCATCCATCCGTAAAACGACGAAATCCGGAACGTCCCGGACGCTTTCTCTTCAACTGAGACGACTCCCCGCCGGTAACATGCGGAAAGAAAAGCCGCCGGATCCAGCTCAGGGAACAGGCCGGCAACTTCCCGCGCGGTGAATATTTCACTGGGAATGTTCTCGACCAATGAAATTTCATCGGCCGAGAACCAATCAGAAAAATAGGGAACCGCTGCCTGAGGAACTTGGAATTTTTCAATAAATATTTTATGGTTAATCATCAACGGCTCCTCCATTCTCAAATCCGTTTATTCGCGGATCGTATCATAAAATTCGGCCGCGACGTCCTCATATTCTTCTTTATCGATATCAACTTTTGCGTTCAAAGCGATGATTGTCGGATTATCGATTTTTTCATTGATCCGCTTCAAAATCCCGGCAATCTCCGGATTCGCGTCAAGGACCGGCTTACGGATCACGGGCGCGATATTATACGGCGGCCAGACCTGTTTATCGTCTTCAAGAACAGTGAATTTGGGATCGGTCAGCCGGCCTTCGGTCGCGGCCACATAGGCAACTTCCGCTTCGCCGTTTTCCAGCAGTTCATATTTCAAAGCATCGTCCACAATGGACGACGACTTCCAGTCAAACTTCCCGTAAACCGCTTCCAACGCCGGAAGCGCGTCTTCCCGCTGATAAAAACCGCCCTGCGCGACAATGCGGAGCTCGTTTGCATTAGCCTGCAGGTCCGAAATAGTGGCAATACCGAGCGACTCGGCCACATCAGTTTTCACAATTAATGCGAGTGAATCATTCGCGCTGGCATAATCAAGCCAGACCAGGTCGAATTGCTTTTCGTATTCCGATTTTACAGTCTCAAACACTTTCTGCGGATCAGTCTCGAGCGGCAGCTGTAAGATTGCCAGCAGACCGGTTCCGGTGTACTCCGGATAAAGATCAATTTCGTCGTTGACCAAAGCGGTATGAACGATCGCGCTGCCGATTCCCAATTGGCGGTCAACAGTGAAGCCGGCATCTTCTAACGCCAGAGAATAGATTTCACCTAAAAGATAACTTTCTGTGAAGTCCTTCGATCCGACCCGGATAACCGGAGCTTCATCCTGAGCGCCGACGGTTGGCACAAAGCCGGCAAAAACAGCCACGAATAATACTAAAATCAGTGATTGGCTAAACAAATTCTTTTTCATAAATCCCTTTACAAAGTCAGGAATCAATCCGCTGATACCGCGTAATATAATTCCCGATCCGGTTCAAAATCTCACCGCACAGCAGCGAAAGAATCGCAACAGACGCACCGCCGATGAAAAGAATTTCCATTTTCATCAAACCCAGACCGGTGACAATGATGGACCCCAGTCCCCCTGCGCCGATATAGGCGGCCAGCGTGGCGCTGGCGATCACCTCAACCACCGCGATTCGGATGCCGGTAAAAATAACCGGAAAAGCTAAGGGGAGTTTTATCCTGAAGAAAGTCTGTGTCCGGCTCATCCCCATTCCCAATGCCGTTTCCAACACAGACGAAGGCAAAGTCTGAAAACCAAGCATGGTGTTAATCAGGATTGGCGGAATCGCCAGAATCGTGAGCGCCAGAACGGCCGGTTTGATACCGGTTCCCACCAAAGGGATCGCGACTACCAGAATCGTCAGACTGGGGATAATCCGCAGCATACCGAAAAAACGATGAGTCAATTTCTGCAGAAATGTGCTGTGAGTGCTGATAATACCAAGAGGAACCGCGATAAAAATTGCGATGAAGACGGAGAGAATGCTGATTTCCAGATGCTCGAATACAGACTGGAAATATTGCGAAGAATAATTTGAAAAATAAACAGCAATTTTTTGCACGGGAGCCCCTTTTCGCTATAAAACAAAACAATGAAATCAGTGAATAATTCCAGGAAGGCGACTTGACATGCGTTTTCTTCGCAACTCTCCAGACGTCATGTCAAATCGCCGGGCATGTCCATAGATGTTTTGACAGGAAAATGCACATGGACGGATAACAGCTGATCTCTGCCGGTCATTTTCGTTCCTTTCTTCAGATCCGCCGCTCATATAAACCGCAGCGGTCCAACAAATAAAAAACGGAGTCTTTCTTTCGAGAGACTCCGTTCAACTTGAATAATCAATAAAAAAACAGCGATCAGAACGGTTTCCCTCGCTTATTATCCATACACATCATTGAACAGTTGTTTACGATTCTCATTATGGTCAAGGATTATACCGGGATAAAGTCATCTGTCAATAGAATTTTGAAAAAAACGTTATTCCGGTTTTTCAGAATGGTCTTTTCGCGCTGTCGGAGGTTCCGCCAAGTTTACCCCAAACCAGCGAAGCTTTCTGCTATGGCATGAAATTTGTGCGGACAGCAACGCGATATTTCCATTGAGACAGCCGGAGATGTCGTTTTATCCCGTTTTGAGAAGTTTTTCTTTT
>CALAEB010000294.1 GCA_937890875.1 uncultured Anaerolineaceae bacterium
CTCACTACGAGGCTCAGGATTAGCAGAACAACAGATTTAAGCGCTGCCACTGTTACGAATTTGGTATCTGAGCTTATTCAAGAAAAGATAATAAGTGAATCTGGATCTATTGATTGGGCTGGTGGCAGACCGACAACACTTTTGTCACCGAACTCTACTTATGGCTATTTTATCGGAATTGATGTAGGGGAAACTCAGATTCAATATGAACTGTTTGATTTTAGTCTGAAACCTTTATTTAACCTGAAACGCCCAATCACAGAATCGTCAGTCTCTGCGGAATTTGTTATAAACTCAATAATTTCCGACGTTAATGACCTTTTGTCAACTAAAAAAATAATGCATAAAGATATTGTTGGATTGGGAGTCGGTTTACCGGGCGTTGTTGACCAAATTTCGGGAATTTCAGTTTTCGCGCCAAATTGGGGATGGCGAAACATTATGCTCGCTCAAGAGCTTAGTGATAACTTTAATTTTCCAGTTTATATCGACAATGGGGCAAAAGGAATGGCACTTGCCGAGGCATGGTTCGGTGCTGGGAAAGGATTGGATGATCTTGCTGTTTTATTGATAGGAACTGGAGTAGGTGCCGGGATAATTACAGAAGGACACCTTTACCGGGGAATCAGCAATAGCGCAGGCGAATGGGGGCATACAAAAATTGAAAGGAACGGTAGAAAGTGTCGTTGCGGAAGTTTAGGTTGTTTGGAAGCATATATTGGTGCTCCGGGAATTATAGAGCGGTATCAGGAAGAAGCACCATTGTTTGCTTTTCCATCCAGTGACCAAACTATGTCAATTCAACATATCATTGACGAAGCGCAAGAAGGCAATCAAAAAGCTCAAAAAGTAATTGATGAAACTTCCGAGTATTTAGGTATCGGAATTTCAAATTTGATAAATTTATTCGACCCGCAAAAAGTCATAATAGGCGGGTGGGTCGGAACACAGATCGGGAGTTTAGCGCTTGATAAGATCATTTCTTCTGCAAGGGAATATTCGCTGTCGCAGGTATTCAATAAAGCAGAAATAGGCTTATGCAAATTAGGACCAGACGCTGTCGCTTTAGGTGCAGCGACACTTGCATTCGAACGTTTTATCGAGCTTGTTTAGCCTTGTTCGGCCAGAACTAAATATCATGTAACAGGGAGGTGGTTCACCAATATTATATTTGAATATAGCAACTGAAGGAGTTTTCATTTGTCTTAAAGGAAAGGGGAAAAAGATGAAAAAAAAGATTTATATATTTGCTTTTGCTATTTTGGTCATTACTCTGAGTATGATCCAAACAGACGTTTCTTATGCGAATTCATCTGTCAAAAACAAAGGAGCAGAAGTTGTTCGTGTGTTGGCAGTTTCCGGTCCGGAAACTGACGCGTTAATAGAAAATGCCCGACTTTTTGAGGCTGAGACTGGGATTACTGCGTCAATTGAATCGGTTGCCCGGTCGCTGTGGGGTGAGAGAAAAGTTCGCGAGCTTTTAGAGGATTCCGGTATCTATGATATCGTCATGATTGGCGGCGGCGATGATATTATGTGGGTTAAAACAAAAGGACATGTTCTTCCATTAGACGATTATCTGGGCGATGAAAAAGATAATATTTTCCTGATCGATAATTATAAAAATGAAGCAGGTCAATTAATTGGCGTCCCACAATATTACAATTTTCCGATGCTTTTCTATCGAAAAGATCTACTCGAAGATCCTAAAGAACAGGCAGACTTTAAAGCGAAGTACGGGCGTGACCTGACTGTACCTCAAAAATACGATGAGCTTTTAGAAGTTGCGGAGTTCTTCCATCGACCTCCCGAAATGTATGGCTATTTCTTAGGCGGAGTTGACTGGAGCCTTTTTGGTGATCACACCTATTTTACTTATGGAATGGGGGCAAATTACGGGAATACCGAAACAGGTGAATTAACGTTAAACACTCCTGAGGCCAAAAGAGCCATGCATGTTTTGACGGAAATGGCAAAATATAATCCGGATGGGTGGGAAACGATGTCATTTTTTGACGGAGATCAATATTTCCAAAATGGCAAAGTTTTCATGTATCAGAATTGGTTTTATATTTGGGCTACATTACAAGAGACAATGCCCGACAAGGCCGGTATAGCCCCGCCTACAGGCGATGTTCAACCGGGAGCTCACTTAGGTGCTTTCGTTGCAGTTGTCCCTGAAGCAGCACCGAATCCCGATGGAGCAGGAAAGTTTATAAAATGGATGCTTGGTTATGATTACCAAAAAGAACAAACACTTGTGACAGGAAATCTTCCTGTTCGGCAAGATGTATTGGATGATTCCGAAATCCGTTCAGAATTAGTCGGAATCGAACAATATGAAGCAACACTTCCATTTTTAACTTATCAACATACTACCTGGCCTAACGAGATTCAGAGTGGTGTGACGGAAGCAATTTGGAAAGTCTTCGATGGTGAAATGAATGCTGATGAAGCCTGTGATTGGCTCCAGAATGAAAAATTTGCTGGCCGTCAGGCAATTGAGTAAAGATGTGTAATTGATAAAGGAAGACTCTTCATTGGAAGAGCCTTCCTTTATTTCTCAATAGAGGGAATAGATGAAAAGAAAGTGGGAGAAGAGTAAAAGCGGCCTGACGTTAACGATTCCATCAATCATTTTTGTGTTCTCATTATTGATATATCCGATAGTTTATTTATTTACATTAAGTTTTAAAGAATATTCTCCTCTTAGATCTTCCGAAATTAAATTCGTTGGTCTGGAAAACTATAAATGGTTATTTACATCTGAACAAGTTGGCCATTCGATATGGCTTACGATTGTCTTCACGGTTTCCAGTGTTCTTGTTGAAGTAATCATTTCCCTTTTTATCGCTGTTCTTTTATCGAAACTAATGATTGGAACAAAAACCAGGACGAAAAGTACCGGAAGCAAAATTTTTTATAGTATTTTCCTTCTTCCATTTGCTACGCCGGCTGTAGCTGCTGCAATTGCCTGGAAAATGCTGCTCCATCCATTATTTGGCCCTGTAAATGATATTTTAAATAAAAACATAGCATGGTTTACAAACTACCCAATGGTTTCAGTTGTTATTGTCGATGCATGGAAGATGATCCCAATGGTGTTATTTCTTGTATTAGCGGCAATAATGTCAATTGATCCGGACCAGTTTGAAGCGGCAAAAATGGATGGCGCGAATGGGTTTCAGGAATTTATTTACCTGACAATGCCTTCTATCAAATCAGTATTATCGGTCACAGTCGCTTTTCGTGCTGTGGATGCATTTACAAAAGTTTTCGACGTTGTTTATATGACAACCGGAGGAGGACCAGGAAACAAAACTGAAGTTTTTCCGCTCCTGATATGGAAGACGGCTTTTAGTCATTTGCATTTTGGGAAAGCCTCTGCTTTAGCTATCGTTGCGATAATTATCTCTTCTTTATTGGGAATTCTTCTTATCTCGCAGGGAAAAATAAAACATGGCAAAAGCAATTAAAAAATCTCCAACGTGGATTATTCTTATCCTTTTTTCATTGATTACGCTATTCCCCATGTTTTGGATGTTAATCAGTTCATTCAAAATTGAGCAGGAAATCTATTTGGAAGATCCGACGTGGTTTCCTGAAGTATTTACGCTTCAAAATTATAAGGATTTATTTACCAAATTTGATTTCGGACTACTGACAATAAATACTGTCGTTATTACTTTAACTGTAGTTCTTATCTGTTTGATTCTTGGTACGATGGCATCTTACGGGTTTTCAAGATATCCTTTCCCAGGCAGTACGATTGCATTGGGTGCATTGCTTCTAACGAGGATGGTAACGCCTTCAGCGCTTGTTCTGCCACTTTATATAATCATGGAGAAATGGGGATTGTTAAATACATTAACGAGTATTATCATGGGTATTTCAGTCCTCAATCTTCCTTTCGTTATCTGGATAATGAAACCCTTTTTTGATGATTTGCCAAAAGAAATTGAAGAAGCTGCTCAACTTGATGGTTTATCACCCTTCAGAATATTTTGGAAAATTGCACTTCCATTGGCGAAACCAGCGCTAATTACCGTTTTCCTTTTTACGTTTATTGCTGGTTGGGTAGATGTTCTGTTCGCAATGACTTTTTCGACCGTGCCAGATGCGATGCCATTAACGATGGGGTTATTACAGATGCAAACAGGGTATAAGGTGTATTGGGGGCCGATGATGGCTGGTGGGATCTATGTTACTGTTCCGACATTTGTCCTCTCTTACGTTTTACAAAAATATCTTATTGCAGGACTTCGCAGCGGATACTGACAAAAACATCAAGAATAGACAAGGGACAATTTCCTTTCATTGATGCCTCATCGATAGAAGTCTAGAAAAATAATTGATTAAGAAAAAATAAAAAAGACTAAGCTATGGAATTTGCAGATGTGCCAAAGCTGCATGAATTTTCCCTAAGAAATGTTCTTTTTTACTTCCGTTTGAAGCGTTTTTAATGAAAAACAATAACAAATAATAATAAGGAAGAATGTATGAGGGTAAAAGATGGGCTCTCTATTGTGGCCCTGATGATCTTGTAGATAAAAAACATTTATCGGCGGGGTTTACATAAATTATTTACACAATCATGAATTAGTCCGCATATAACTAACGATTGTGATTTTGATTGTCCAAGTTGTCATTACCTGTTTATTTTCCAGGTACATCATCGGTGGCTTAACAGCCGGAATCGATAAATAGGAAAGGGTATATGAAATCAGTTAAATGGCGATATTCAAATGAAAGCGTTCAGTGGGCAGAGAAGGACACTGAACAAGGGTCGGAAACCGATAAGGTTAATCTGCTGCTTACCGGAGAAGAATTCCAGCCGATGTATGGGTTTGGGGCTTGTTTCAATGAATTAGGTTATCGGGCACTTAATATTCTTGAACCGGATCAACAGGAAGACGTTATGCGGGAACTATTCCTGCCGGGAGAAGACCGCTGCAATTTCAATTTCTGCCGGCTGCCGATCGGTGCTAATGATTATGCGGAAAGCTGGTATAGCTTGGCTGAAGAGCCGGGTGATTTTGAGTTAAAACATTTTTCGATCGAACGGGATAAAAAATGTCTGCTTCCTTATATCCGGCAGGCGGCGAAATATGCTCCTGATCTGAAACTGTTTGCTTCGCCGTGGAGTCCGCCCACCTGGATGAAATTTCCGGCGGTCCATAACTATGGAAAATTGATAAAGACCGAAAAAAATCTGAAAGCTTATGCAGATTATTTTGTCAGGTTTATCCAGGCTTATCAGGAAGAAGGTATCGCTATCGAGCAGTTGCATCCCCAAAATGAACCCGTCGCGGATCAGAAGTTCCCTTCCTGCATGTGGACAGGGGAAGAGCTGCGCGATTTTATCAAATTGTATCTTGGCCCTGCCTTCAAGAAGGCGGGGATTAACACCGAAATTTGGCTGGGAACGATCAACGCGCCGGGTTGCGATTACAAAAACCAAATTTTCGAAAAATGGGCAACAGAGGATTACGATTATTTTGCGAATGTTGTCCTGACTGATGCGGATGCGCTGCAATATATTTCCGGCGTCAGTTATCAGTGGGGCGGCAAAAATGCCATTCAGCGGACATTCGAGAGCTGGTGGCCTGAAATTCGATTGATGCAATCGGAAAATGAATGTGGTTATGGCGATAATACCTGGGAGTATGCTCGCTATATATGGACGATGCTCAAACATTACATCAGCAATGGCGCGGAAAGTTATCTTTACTGGAACATGATTTTAAAGCCATGGGGAGTCAGCACTTGGGGATACCCGCAAAATGCGATGATCACGATCGATCCGGAAACAAAAAATGTGATCTATAATCCTGATTTTTACGTGATGAAGCACTATTCTTCACCCATAAAACGCGGAGCGGTCCGGCTGGGAATAAAGGGAAGTTTTGCCGGCGACAGCCTGGTTTTTAGGAATCCCGATGGATCCGTCGTTATCGAAGCTTTTAATCCTTTTCCAAAGGTTTTTCCGGTCGTTTTCGAAATGGGAGCGCAGCGGTACCGCTTTGTTCTTGAACCGCTTTCCGTGAACAGCATTGTTTTATTCGAGGGATAAAAAGTCTTTTATCCGAAGATTTTTTTGTTTATCTGAAACCGGGAATTTGAAATTTGATCAAGCAGCGCAGCCGATTTGTTATGGTGGCTTCCGGAGCAATCCGATGCCATCATAACAAATTTTTTTCTCTCCTCCCCGCGTTTGGCTCGAACCGAGCTTTTGTTATTTCCCGCTTTATTTGCAAGCGATTTCTGCCTTTCGAATTCCTGGCAGTGACAATCTCCACTGGAAGAAAAGGAATAAGCTGTTTATAATTTTGACAGGCCGATTTTCTTGATGGCCGCAAATCGGATCAGAACCGCAAGAGGAGAACCTATGGATAAAATTCGCGTCGCTTTTCAGGGTGTCCAGGGCGCACATACAACAACGGCGATTGAAAAAGCATTTCCGGAAAAGGAAATCGAATTGATTCCTTTTGCGACCTATGAACAGGCGTTTGAAGCGGTGGCGTCGAAAGATTGCGACTATGCCGTGATTCCGATGGAGAATTCGCTGCAGGGGAGCATCCATTCGAATTATTATCTGCTGGCGAGGACATTCCTTTATATTGTCAACGAAGTCTATGTTCCCATTCATTATTCGTTGATTGGGCTTCCCGACGCTAAAATCGAGGATATTTCGCTGGTGATCACCCATCCGGGCGCGCTTTCCGTCTGCCAGGGGTATCTGGACGCGATGCCGGGGAAACCGGCGATCGAGACGGTGTATGACTCGGCCGGCAGTGTCGAAATGCTGCTGAATTTTGCGAATCCGGAGACAGCGATGGTCGGCTCAAAATCGATTGCCGACTATCACCAGCTGGCTGTGCTGGATGAAAATATTGAGGACCAACCCAACAATTTGACCCGTTATAACGTCATTGCCCGCGAGCCGGTCAACCCCGGTGCGGAAGGGAAAACGACGCTGGTTTTTACGACATATCACCGTCCGGGCGCGCTGCTCAGCGCGATGAAGGTTTTTGCGGATCGCGGGATTGATCTGACGAAAATTGAGTCCCGTCCACTCCCGGATCAGCCGTTTGAGTATATGTTTTATGCAGACATTGCCGGATCGGTCTCGAACCCGAAGGTAAAAGAAGCGATTGATGAACTGGAAAACTATCACACGCCCTGGCTCCGCGTTCTTGGCAGTTATTTATCCACTCGGGAAGACATGGATGCGTGATCTGCGATGCAATGGCTCCTGTTAGTTTTTATCAGCCTGTCCTTTGCCTTCCTTTCAGTAATTCTCACTCAAAAATGGATCACAGTGCGCCGAACCCGGCGCACGACAACTTTTCTTACCCTGACCGGCAGTTTGCTGAACGCGGCGGGAACCATTGTTTTTGAAGGGATCCAAAAGGCGGGGCGGCCGACATTTTATTATCATCTGCATGCACCTGGGCCGGTGACGGTAAAACTTTTTCTGACCGGCGCCGGACTTGCCGCGTTGGCATTCATGGCCGGGCTTTTTCTGGTTGAGACGCGGATCCTGCGGAAGCCGGTTCCCAACAATCTGCGTTGGGTCTTGCTCCGCCTGGGCGTGACCGCTTTACTTTGGGGCGCGGTTCTTGAAATCGGGCTGTTCAATCTGCGGCATTATGAATTGATCGGCACTGATAAACCGAAACAGGTGCTCGAACGCGGTGATTATCATTTGCACGGATTTTATTTTAATCGGGCCAGCCAGCGGTTTACTCAATATCCTGCCGGACCGAATGGAAAATACGGGCTCACCATTTATCCAGGGAATGTCAAAGTGCGGAACCTGCTCCTGGATTTCGAGAACGGGCAGCCGGAAACGCGGATCCAAATCGGCTATACGGACGAAGCCTTTGAATTCCCTATGCAGATCACTGAGCTTCGTCTGGTGCGGGATGTCCCGCGCAGTTTTCATATCCCGCTGCACACGGTGGGCGGAACATACCGGATTGAGATTCTGTTTCCGGATCTGACGGATGAATCGGCGGCGGAATTCTCTTTGCCGTCGGTCACGATGAATCAGGTCGTCCCGTTGGATATTGTCCCGGCACGTTTTGCGCTGCTGACAGCCGCTGTTTTCTTCCTGCTCTGCTTTCGTCCCGGTTCACCGTTGTATGCGGTTCAGCTGGACCTGAAAGCGCCTGCGCAGATAACGGCCATCGTCCTTCTGCTCGCGCTTTGCTGCGGCTGGTATGCCTGGACGATGTTCAGCAGCTATACCGGCTCGGATGCCTCGTTCACGGACCAAAAGGCGAAGCTGTCGGAAAATTATGCGCAGTATAACCAACTGGTTGAAGCGCTGATGGTTCCGCGCTATTCGCTGATCGAACTGCCGAATAAAGATATTCTCAACGCGGAAAGACCATATGACAAGACGTATCGTGACCACTATCATATTTCTTACCGGTGGGATACGGTTCTTTACAACCGGAAC
>CALAEB010000295.1 GCA_937890875.1 uncultured Anaerolineaceae bacterium
GTCCCGTTTAACTGGCATACAACTTCTTTTTGCAGGATCCGGCCGTCTTCCCTGTCGACCCAGAACCGGTATTTGTTTTGAGGTGAATTGATTCCATTTCCATTTGCTGATAGCGTATGCGTAAAAGAATAACACCAGGCCTCGATTTTGTCCAATTCGCAGCCGGTACTTTCATCCAAGTGTGCGTTTGTCTCGAGGAGGTCCAAAAAGTCGCCGCCATAGAAAAAAGGATAACGCATAATCGTTCCTCCGGACGGTTCCCGGCTTGCCAGAAGCGCCTGCGGCAGGACAATCTGTGCGTCCGGGGTGTTCCATGTTCCGCTGATCAGGCGTCCGTCCCGGTTTTTCATCAGCGTGATATTGTTGATTACCGTGCCGTCTTCCGCAACCTGATCCCATATTTCCTGGACGACATCTGTCAGCTGCTGATCCTTTTCCATATGCGGAATTAATTCGGGAACTTCGCCGGGTATGCCCAGTTTGATCTCGCTGCGCTGCAGGATCCAGCCTGTTTTCCTGTTCAGTTCGGCGGATAATGCGACCAACTTTTCAGCGGCTTTTTTCAGTTCGGGATCTCCGATTTCATTCAGGCTCGAAAAATCATAAGATACGGGAATCGTTTCGGCGGCGGTTTTTTCCCCGATCACGATTAATGACATTGGGGTCCATGTGAAAGACCAGTTTCCGTCAATCCGGTATTCGATTGAATTAAAAGTGAATTCCAGCTCTGTCAGGCCGGAAGTTTCCAGATACAGGTCACAGGCAAATTGGTCCGATTCCGGGATGAACCCGCAGGCATACGGAGAAATATCCGGATTGTTTTCAAAATTGATCTCTGAAAGCGACCGGTCCGCATCCATCAGGAGCCGGAGCATGAGGAATTCATGCCCTTCACTGCTGCCGGTATAGACGGTGTAACCGCTGATGTGGGCTGTAAAATCTTCCAGCGGGATGGCGTAATCCAGGTCTCCGCCGGAATCCGGCGTGAGCGCTTCCGGAAATGAGAGCCGGAAACTGCCGGCAATGTCGCGCCGCAGGTATACGCTGTCCATTGATACAGTGAGCGGGTCCGGGCTGTTAACCGGAAGGAACGTATAAGCGTATCCGGTAACAAAACGATTATCGTCTGCAATATTAAACCCATAAGCAGCTTCACGTGTCAGCGCGTATCTTTTTCCGTCCGGTCTTTCAACCGATACCCAGCCGACCCGCAGCAGGCTTTCGTCTTCCCGCTCCAGGCTGACAGCCGGCTGAATCATGGAAATGTCAGGCGTTTGCGCGGAGTTCAACAACAGGAAGGTTACACCTTGTTTTGTGTCGCTGAGCGTGGACTTTTTGATCCGTTCCTGTGAATCACCTTCGCCGAATTCCAGTGGAATTACCGCACCTTCGGATAATGGATCGAAATCGAACGGGATCTGGTTAAAATTGAAAGAGATGATTTCCGGCGCTTCATCCGTCAGAAATTCCAACAGTCCGGCGATGATAAGCGTGTTTCCGTTGTCAATCAGGCTGAAACGGGAACCGGAACCCGGTGTGTACCAGTTTCCGGACGGAGTCCCCAGCTCAGCGACCGGAAGATAATTTCCGTAAACCCGTTCATCACCGGAAATTTTCTCCCCCCATTCCGGTGAAAGTCCCCAGATCAGGAAACGCACCAGGATCCGGTCGGTTTCCACCACCGCATCATTGATTTCCAGCGTGACTTTCTCTCCCGCGGATGTGATAATTTCCGCACTGTAGCTTTTATCCAGGGAACGGAGCGCCTGATTTTCTCCGATCAGTGTGACATCGTCGGCAACACCTTCTTGCGCCGAGACCGGTACCAAAGCGCAGAACAACAGCAGAAGAAGCGCCAGATTTCCGGCGAAGCTGAATTGATGTCGCATTACCATACCGATCCTTCTTGATCCGGAATTCTCGGATCGGCCTGTTCCGGAATCCGCTCATGATGATCTTCCCGGCTGGAAATCATATGGACGCCATCACCGATGGCATCGGCCATCGTTCGGCGTCTCTCAGCCGCATTGCTCCCGATATGCGGTATCAGGAGGATATTTTCAACATTGTTTATTCTCATGGGTATTCTCTTTCAGCAATCCGGAATTGATAGAAAGAACGACCTGTGTTGCTTCCGGTTTTGCGCGGGACGCGAATCGGAATGACTGCGAACTTTTCTTCAGAATCCCAAAAGGTCCCTCAAGTTCCGGATTCCCGATTCTCTTTCCTGTTATAAAAATGCAGCCCTTCCATCAATTATAATTACAAAATATGGATCGGATATTGAGAACAGATCTCACTGCGGCCTTTGGATACCCGCTGATAATTGCAGTATTGGGGGACACGCATATTCAAGGGCCGCAGCGCCGGATCCCGGAAGATTACCTTGAAAAAATCCGGCAGGTTGACCCTTCTCTGATTTTTCATACCGGCGATATCATGGAGCTGCACGTTTTGGAGGCGTTGGAGAGAGTTGCGCCGGTCTTTGCGGTTCGCGGAAACCGGGATTTTTCACATCGGAACCGGCTGCCGGTGATGCGGCTTTTCCAATTCGGGGATACCGAGATTTGCCTGCTGCACGGGCACGGAACAATTGCTCAATATTTGCGTTTAAAAGTTCGTTATTGGCAAGGTAAATTGGATCCGGAGTTTATTGCCGATCAGCTGCCGGATGCGGCCGCAAATTCCCGGGTGGTCATTTTCGGCCATTCGCACGTGCCGCGGGTTTGGAGCGAACAGGGAAAACTGTTCCTGAATCCGGGGGCTTTTTCCGAAGGGAATCATAACGACCGGTTTTGGTTTCCCTCTTTTGCCCGGTTCCGGATCGAGTCCCCGCAAAAGATTTTTGTTGAAATACACTGTAAAGAAGATGATTGGCATGTATATTGCAGTAAAAGAATTGATTGGAATAATAATGGAGGGGCAGCGCAATGAGTGGAGGATGGGTTTTCGGTTTTGCACTGGGTGTATTAGGAATTATCAGCCATTTTACTTATATCCGTTTTGCGTCTGAATACAATTACTGGCTTTTGGTGATCGGGTTCTTTTTAGTGTCACTGAATGCCCGGCGTTAACGGATTGACGAAGATGAAAAAGGCCGTGCGATTGGTTTGTTTATCGCACGGCCTTTTTTTGTGGGCAATTTCTTTGATAATGCCGCTGATTTGGAAACGGTTGATTCACCGAACAGCTATTTGAGCGGACCAGCAGTTGGTTCCGTTGATTTTTACCGGTGTTTCCGGTATTTTCGGGATTTTGTATACAACCAGGCCGTGTTTGTTGCAATACAAATATAGCTGGCCATTCGGTATTTGCGGTATACGTACCGTTGGGTCTTGTTCCGGATACATCCGATTCAGGAAAAAACGGTCGCTTGTAACGTAAGCCGCAAATAAAATAAAGTGACACTTGGTCATTTCATGGTCTATTGTAAAAAAGGTATCGATGTCGATATTTTCAGCGGTGACGCAAGGGGCGTTCTCATCCATGGTGGGAACGAGTGGCTCAAGTCTTCTGCCGCAGCAAAAGATCGATGAGGGACCGGTGCTGGCAAGGATGTTTTTGCAAATTGGGCAGACAATAAACCGGATTTTCGCGATATTTCCGCTGTCGGGTCGGTTCCGGCTAATTTCTCCTTCCATCATTTGTGATATGTCTGCATCCAAAATGGCTGACAGATTCGCCCATAGGGAAATGTCCGGGCACCCCAGACCACATTCCCATTTGGATACGGTTTTATTGCTGATATGAAGTGCTTGGGCGACATTCTGTTGTGTCAGACCTTTTTCTTTACGCAATTGGGCAATCAAGCGCCCAATTTTTGTGCAATCCATTGATTACCCTTTCCGGATTCGTATGATATCCTGCGTCATCAGTCCAAGGAAATTGTCCAAAGTTATTCTTTTCACCTCTGTCTCAATATTTTTCTGCTTATGGCAATTTGCGCTGTTCTATCGGTATATTCTTTTGGCATCATTCGATTCCAGACATTGCGCCAATAATTTCTCTAAATCTTTGGAGTGGTCGGCTTTGGGATCCTCATAGTTCAAAGCCTTGACTACCGAAAGTTCAAACCCATTCTCTCCGTACTGATTCCAGAGTTCCTGCAGCCGCTTGTTCGAATGGGAGTTCATGTTTAATTTAAAACAATTGCTGTTGAAATCCGCTTTGATGTCATTCGATGGGCCGAGAAAAGCCTCTCCCGTTGCAAGGCAGCGGAAAGCGATGATCCCTTTCTCCGGTTTCCGATTTTTATACTCCTCCAGGAGCTCTTTTCTTCTTTGCTTATCCATCGCATTCACCTCGATTTTATTCTAATTGCGACAGAACAGAAAAACAATCTGCGTTCCGCAGATAAATGACGGGCGGATGATTGACAGCACTGATACACGCTTTCAATTCGTTTCCCGGAATTTAAGTGAGAATTCAAAATGAAAAAATCCTTTTGAAAAAAGTCAATAAAATATCTTTTCACAAATCCGAATGCGGCATTGTCACGTTCCTATTGACAAAAAAGAAAACAGGCATATACTAACACCAGTAATGATTACTATTATCAGGAGTTTGAATGAAGCGTTATAGCATGCAGCGGGAAATGATCCTGGATGCGCTCACACATCTGGACCATCCGACGGCGCCGGAGATTTACGAAAAGATTCGGACAACGTACCCTCAGATCAGTTTGGGCACTGTTTACCGAAACCTGAATATGCTGACGGAGGCAGGCGAGATAGTCCGCCTCTCATTCCCTTCTGCATCGGACCGTTTTGATTGCAATACCAGCGATCATACGCATGTGCTATGCAGTCAATGCGGCCGGGTCATCGACGTCAGCCCTGAACTGCCGCGGGAACTGCTTTCGGAATTGGATGCGTTCGTTGCAGATTCGACCGGGGTAACGGTGAATGAACGGGAGATGGTTTTTTATGGAATATGCTCCGACTGCAAACGGGAGATGGAGATGAAGGAATCGTCAAGAACAGCTGATCATTCGGGATGAATGTTCGGTTGATTAAAAAAGTTCATTTTGGAGGAAAAGATGTCACTTATTGGTAAAGAAGTTAACGAATTCAAAGCACAGGCCTTTCATATAGGCGCGTTTAAAGAAGTAACCAAAGCTGATTTGCTGGGAAAGTGGTCCGTTTTTGTCTTCTATCCGGCAGATTTCACTTTTGTCTGCCCGACAGAGTTGGGCGATCTGGCCGATCATTACGCTGAATTTAAATCAATCGGCTGCGAAGTTTATTCTGTTTCAACTGATTCTCATTTTGTACATAAAGCCTGGCATGACGCTTCCGATACGATTAAGAAGATTGAATATCCGATGATTGCGGATCCGACCGGAAAAATCACGAAAGATTTTGATGTGTATATCGAAGAAGACGGCATGGCATTAAGAGGCAGCTTTGTAATTGATCCTGAAGCGAAAATTGTTTCTTACGAAGTCAACGCCAACAACATCGGACGGGAAGCTTCGGAACTGCTGCGAAAAGTGCAGGCTGCACAGTTTGTTGCCGAACATGGCGATCAGGTATGCCCCGCCAAATGGAAGCCGGGCGAAAAAACATTGAAACCCAGCTTGGATCTGGTAGGGAAAATCTAACAGTGACAAATTCGAATCTTTATGATCTGATCATTATTGGTTCGGGCGGCGCAGGGCTGACGGCCGGGATTTATGCCGGCCGTGCCAAGCTGAAAACACTGATCATCGGGAAAGATAAACCGGGCGGACAGATCGCGATCACAAACGAAGTCGCCAATTACCCGGGAATCTTTCAGACGACCGGTGCGGAGCTGGGAGAGACGATGAAAAAGCAGGCGCAGAATTTCGGATCGGAGCACATTGAGGCCGAAGTACTGTCAGTCGATTTTTCCGCGGATACCAAAGAGGTTGTGACCAGCGCCGGAACTTTCGAATCGGTTGGTGTGATCATTGCCACCGGAGCGAGACCCCGCACGCTTGGTTTTGTCGGTGAAGACACATACCGCGGACGGGGAATTGGTTATTGTGCAACCTGCGACGGCGAATTCTTCAGCGGGATGGATGTTTTTGTGGTGGGAGCCGGTTTCGCGGCGGCGGAGGAAGCGATTTTTCTCACTCGTTACGCTCGAAAAGTTATCGTGATCGCCCGGGAGCCGGAATTTACCTGCTCTGCGTCGATTGCGGACAAAGTACTGGCACATCCGAAAATTGAGGTCCGTTTCAATACCGAATTGCTTGAGGTCGGCGGTGAGAAAGTGCTGAGATACGCTGTCTTCAAGAATAATCAGACCGGCGAAATAACCCGATACGAAGTGACTCCGCTGGACGTTTCTTTCGGCGTTTTTGTGTTTGTCGGTTATATGCCGCAGAGCGAAGCTTTCCGCGGTCAGGTCGAATTGGATCCGGCCGGATATATACCGACCGATGTCGACATGAAAACGAATGTGCCGGGGATTTATGCCGCGGGCGATATCCGCTTCAAAAAATTGCGCCAGCTGGTTACTTCGGTTTCAGACGGCGGGATTGCGGCGACTGAAGCCGAAAAGTATATCAAGGAGACTAAAGAACGGCTGGGACTGAGTATTGAAGCTGAGCCTCATGGGCAGACAGAGAATCCGACAACGGAGGCCTTCCTGGATGATGATTTCAGATCACAGTTGGTGCCGGTGTTGGAACGGTTTGAGAAACCGGTCAGCTTGGTCGCGGTGCTGGATCCGGCGGGGGAAGTGGGCCGGGAGATGAAGGCCTTTTTGGAGGAATTCTCGTCACTGTCAGATAAAATCCGCGTTCAATACGTTAATCAGAATGACTCATCCGATCTTGTCCGCCGGATTAATCCGGCGATTCTGCCGACCGTCGCGATCGTGGATGCCGACGGGAATTATACCGGCGTCCAGTACCATGGCGTTCCGGGCGGGCATGAAATCAACTCTTTTGTCATCGCTTTGTATAACACAGCGGGACCCGGGCAGAAAGTGGAACAGGCAACATTAAATAAGATTTCTTCAGTGGAAAAACCGGTCAATTTCAAAATCGGCGTCTCACTTTCCTGTACGATGTGCCCGGACGTGGTTGCCGCGACCCAGTTGATGGCGGTGAAAAATCCGAATGTGGAAGCGGAAATGATCGACGTTGCGAAATTCCCTGAATTCAAAGCAAAGTATTCGATCATGAGCGTCCCGGCGATCATTGTCAATGATAATGACGTGCATTTCGGAAAAAAAACCTTGGACGAACTGGCGGAATTTGCGCAAGCCTGAGCGGAATAGGTGTAAAGAAAGAATTATTTTTCGATAGAAATACATGCAGAAGGACGGATTCGTTGGAATCGGAGGAGTCCGTCCTTCTATTTGCTCAAAGACAATTGGCCGGACATCCGGAGAACAATAAACTTTCAAGTTTTATTTGAGATCGGTCCTCCTGTATTGAATTCCGGCTGAAAGACGATCACGTCCTGATTTTGAATGCCACATATTGACAATTAACACTTTAATTATTATAAATGAATGAAGCTTAATAAGATAAACACTGTGAAGGAAAGAGTAATCATACAGGATGTGCACAGAGAGGCTTCTGCGACAGGTCCGCGCTGAAAGGAAGCAAACGGAATGTATGACGAAGATGGCTCCGGAGTGGCGCGCTGAGATTCGGTCACGAATTTAGGCTGCGACGGGAATTCCCGTTATTGAAGCGGAGTATAACCGATCGATCCGCGATCGCCGTACTTTTTGAGGTCTGTGCCGCGAGGCACGGATAAACGGAAGTGGTACCACGAACATTGTCTCGTCTTCCTGAACTCAGGAAGACGCTTTTATTTTAAGGAGAAAATATTTATGTCAAAAACTTCGATCATCGGGTTCCCCCGTGTGGGCAGTCAAAGAGAACTGAAATTCTGGACGGAGGATTATTTCAAACAAAAGCTCTCCGCCGAAACTTTACAGGAAAACGCCGCCGGGCTGCGAAAAGCGCAATGGCAGCTTCAGGCGCAGAACGGGATCGATTTCATCCCGTCAGGCGATTTTTCATTTTATGACGGCGTCCTGGATGCGGCTTATTTGCTGAATGCGGTTCCCAAGCAATACAGCGATCTGGGGCTTTCCGCGCTGGATACATACTTCGCCATGGCGCGCGGTTATCAGGGGGAAAAGGGCGACGTTAAAGCGCTTTCCATGCGCAAGTGGTTTAACACCAACTATCATTATCTCGTGCCTGTGCTTGAGGATGATACGAAAATCCGCTTGAACGGCAGCGCTCCCTTTCAGCAATATTCCGAAGCGATATCACTGGGCATAAAAACCAAACCGGTATTGGTTGGACCCTTTACTTTTTTGACGCTGGCTGATTATAAGG
>CALAEB010000296.1 GCA_937890875.1 uncultured Anaerolineaceae bacterium
GGAAGATCCTCAAAGGCGGTTCCGGGAGCAATCCCGCTGTCAGGGTCGCCCACTTCGGGGTCATAAATATATTGACATGCCGGGCAGATGTATTTTTTCATATCGTTTCTCCTTACGGTTTGTATTTCGGTTTTTTTGTTATTGAACTTGCGCAATTTGCTTTATTATTTTAACATAAATTCGGATCGCCGGAAATTCCGGAATTTGAAATCAGCACAAAGTATAAGCGTGTATGCTGTCGTTTGCACTCCTGATTCGGGATTCGGGCAAGGCGTCCGGATAAAGCGGAAAATTTATGCTCACCCATCATTCAAATTGCTGTGTTCAGCCGCAGGTATTTCAAGGTCTATTCCCGGTGCCAACAAGGCCGGCCGCTGACTGAGCCGGTATCATCAGCCTCCGGCGGAAGGATGCCCAATTTTCCGCAACAGGAACCACCGTATATTTTCATGGTGACAGCCGGTGCTTCAGGCTGTTTATTGGATGAACTCGTAATGGATCCAGGTCAGTGTCAGACCGGCCCAGTCACGCAGGTACCACATCATCCAGGAAAAAATATTATAGATCGACTGGTCCGCGGTTACCGATACCGCATCCACCCCGAAGTGTTCGCAGGTATACAGCGCACGCGTGGTGTGGAATGCCTGTGTCACCACGACGACGGAATCTTCGCCGAATTTTTGCAGCGCGTTGTAACAGGTCAGGGCGGTATCCAATCCCCACCCATCCTGAAGAATTGCCTCCTGTGGAACGTTGTCCTGGAGCGCAAGCGCTGTCATGACGTCTACCTCGTTCCGGCTGCGGTCCGAGTTGTCTCCGCTCATAATCAGCTTATCCACCTTTCCTTCATGGTAGAGTTCAACTGCGGTGTTTACCCGATCCCTGAGCACGCTGGACGCGGTGCCATTCTGATAAACGCCGGCTCCGAAAACGAGCGCGGTCTTGTAGGGCAGTTCATCGCTTTCCTGCAGTGTGTACTTTTGACTGTGATAGCGGATGGTCAGGAGTAGCGCCGGAATCTGATAGAGAATGATCGCCACTACAGAAAGATAACACAACGAGCGGACGAACCGGTTCCGGCGGGCGAGGACACGGACGATCACAAAAATCGACCAGGCAAACCGCCAGAAGGCCAGAAAACTGAATCCGGCCATACAAAACCAGAGTGTAAAGCGGAGGGAAATTCCCCGGTCATGCCGCAGGATATGATTCCAATACCAGGTCTGCCAGAAAACCGCGAAGAGACTGGTGCAGATCCAGACGATTCCAAGCCGCAGTACCTGCTGGGCATTAAAAACTTCCCTGCATATCCGGCCGAACGCCGCGCGAAGGCTTCCGCCGTTCTCGTTTGGAGTCAGCCCGTGAATTCGGCGGTAAATTCCTAAAAGCCAGCTCAGCAGCAGCCAGAAAAGGAATGTGGGAATGGTCATGGCGCTGATATTGATCAGTCCGGCGGATTCCCGGATGCCGACGCCCATATAAAACCCCTGCAGCGCGCAGACGGCCAGATCACCGATGAGGAGGAGGATTAAATTGATCATGACAATAATTATACAGGGAACATACAGTGGATTGATCCACAATTCGAAATACAGGAGGGATCTCCTGCGGTTCTTCTGCTTCACGCGCTGCACAAAAACAGGAGAATCACAGATTGGTCTTTTTCAGGCGTTTATTCCGCTGATTCCCGGGCCATAAACGCTGTCGCTGCACTGTCCGGTGAAGCCAGGCAAGCACCGCGGCAAAATTGCGTGGAAAGTCGACCTTCAGTTATGCATTAATGCCGCGCAATAAAACGCAAGCCGCAGACAGAAAAAAGGGGCCGGTCCCGGCCCCTTTTCCCAGAAGGTTATCTTTATATTCCGACGAGAAGCATTCACCTGTCGCCGGTTGTCTGAAATCAGCCGCACCCATCATCGTCCTGAGGAAAGGAGCTGGTCTCGTGTTTCACCCATTTTTCCGCTTCACGGAGTTGAAAATGGGTGAAACACGCGTGTCTTTTTCAAAATTTAGCGTAACAATTACCGCAGGCTGGCAAAAACGACCCGACGGTTCAGATAACCGCCATCCGCCGATTCATTTTCACAGGTGATCAGGACCAGCGCGTTGGAAACTTCGGATGCTTTTTCATGCACTGCGGCAAATTCATCCGGCGCGTACAATTCGTTGGCGAAAACGCTGAACGTGAGCAGCTCGCCGGAGGCATCCTGAACGAAAATGCGGTCGTCTTCGCCCAGTTCACTGAGGAAGAGGAACGGGCCGGCTTCGAGCGTGTTCAGGTGATTGTGCGCTGCGATATAACTGATGCCTTCACCCGGGAGTGCGCTGC
>CALAEB010000297.1 GCA_937890875.1 uncultured Anaerolineaceae bacterium
GCCGCCGTGAAAACCCAGGGCAGCACATAAATAACCCGGAATAAGGATCGGATTGAAGGATGGATCCGTTTGGTGTTCAGCAGCATCGCAAAGATCAGACCGATCAGCATATGAAATACAACGCTTGAGACAGTAAACAGCGCTGTATTTTTTACGGTTTGATGAAAATTCTTATCGGTTAAAATTTCCAGATAGTTGTCAATCCCAACAAATACCGGATTTTTATTCATGATCACGTTGTCCATGAAAGAATAGCCGATCACGATCACGATCGGCAGCAGCATTAGAACCAGCATCAGCAGGATAGTCGGTGACAGATAGAGATACGGGGTCAATCTTTTCCGAAAGGGTTTCGGTCTGGTTTTCAGCGTTACCACGTGCTCTGTCTCCTTTCTTTGACATCAACACAAATAATTCAGAAGGCCGTTCACTCGGAATTTGGATAAACGACCCATCATTATCCGGCGATATTTCTTTTTTTCACCAGCGTTTCGAGGATCTTTTGTTGTGCTTTTGTTGCTGCGCTTCGCGCAGCAACAAAAGCACAACAAGTTTTACCTCCGCATTCGAAAAGCATGTCCAAATTTCGAATTGCTGTTTTTTCCGGAGCGAACACCGGCGCATCGCTCCGCTGAATCGATTGATTCCGTAGAAAAAGGATTGGGGGAGCGGCCAGGGGCCCTCCCCCCGTAAACAATTTTCAGCACTGCGGCATCCCCGCCGAATCCCACAATCCCGGCAGGGATATCCGCGTTCTTTCAGGCAGACCGGATCCGTTCCCGGCTCAGAACTCTTTTTCCCACTCGGCTTGAGCGTTCTGCAGCGCTTCATCCACCGTCTGATCCCCTTCCAGCAGCAGCTGGAATTGTTCATCAAACGTCCGCATCAGGTCCTCGGCGACTGGCAAGCCGACGAATTCGTTCGCCGGATAACCGCTCTTGTAAATTTCGAACGCATCCGTGAACAAGGGGTCGCTGCTCGACAAATCAGGCGTGGAAGCCACATTCCCCGGGAACGCGTTCGCAATGGTGGACAGTTCCGAGTTGATTTCTTCGCTCATCAGAAATTCAACCAGTTTCCAAGCTTCGGCTTTATGCTCACTGTTTTCCGCAATCCCAATCCCCCAGGAAGCGTAAGGCAGACCGCGCGCACCTTCATAACCGTCCACAGCCGGAACAGCGGACAAGCTGAAATTCATTTCAGGGTTCCGTTCCCGGATCAGGTTAATATGAGCCAAGGTATCGATCATCATGCCGACCCGGCCATTGGTAAATTCTTCCACTTTGTCCTGTTCCTTCATTGTGAAGGCACCCGGAGCGATCACGCCCTCATCATAAAGCGCTTCGATATACGCAACCGCGCTTTTCACGTCGTCATTGGTCAGATCCGGTTTCCCGTCCTTCAGCATACTCTTGCCGGAGGCCCAAACCCAGGACATCACGTCATTCTGAATTCCGTTGGGAGCTTCCAGCGACAACGGCAGGATCCATCCGTACACGTTATTCTCGGCGCTGGTCAGCGCTTTGGCCGCATCAGCGAACTCCGTCCGGCTGGCCGGGGCGGATTCAACGCCCGCCGCCTTTAAAAGGTCGTCATTGATGAAAACAGGATACACAAAATTGACCACCGGGATCATATAGGTAACGCCGTCCAGCTGAATCTGTGAAGCCAGCTGGGTGGCGTCATAATTCGCTTCGGCAATCAACGCGGACAAATCAGCAATCGCACCCTGTTTCACAAAATCATTGACCCAGGCGCCGTCCAGACCGACAACATCGGACATGGTTCCGGTTGCGGCACCGGCGACGACCTGTTCACGGGTCGAGGAATAAGGCCCGCTCAGCAATTCGACTTTGATCCCCGGATTCTGCGCTTCAAATTTATCGATGATCGCGCGGAAGGCACCGGCAGGAAGTTCCGGTTCCCACCATTGGGAAAACTCCAGCGTCACCGTTTCCTGAGCAAAAACAGGTGCGACGCCCGCCAGAAACGAGGCTGCCAAAACAACGGTAAGCAATACCCTTAACAAATTCTTCTTCATATTTTTTACAT
>CALAEB010000298.1 GCA_937890875.1 uncultured Anaerolineaceae bacterium
GGACATAAACAGGGCGAAAATAACACCGGTGACGATCGCGCCGCCGAGGAAGCCGGTCAGTGCGGCGGGGCCCATCAGGAAGCCGACTAACAACGGAAAACCGACCGCGATGAGCGCCGGCAGCGTCAGCGATTTTAACGCGCCGTCAGACGCCATGCTGATGCAGCGATTGTAATCCGGTTTGACCGTTCCCTGCAGGATGCCGGGTTCTTTTTTGAATTGGTCATGGATTTCATCGATCATTTTGAACGCGTTTTGTGTCACTGAAAGCATTGTCAGCGCGCTGAAGAGCGGAGGACACATTGCGCCGAGGAAAATACCGGCCAGGATCAGCGGATCGGTGATGGAGAGGCTTTCTTTGGAAATCGGGGCGACCGCATTGATTTCACTGACAAATGCCGCGAACAAGGCGAGCACGGTTAAAGCTTTGGCGGTGTTACCGGCGGAATCCAGAACGTCTGCGCGGTCGATAACTTCTTCATCCATCCCGGACATTTCGGCGATACCGCGGGCGTTGTCGACGATCGGACCATAGGCGTCTGCCGAAACGATCATACCGGAGATGGCAAGCATACCGACGGCGGAAATACCGACACCGTAAATGCCCATTTCAAAGTTGGATGCACCGCCGGTGACAAAAAAGGAAACAAGCATGGCGATGACAATACCGACAATAGACGGGACGATCGAGATCAGGCCGTAGCTGAAGCCGCTGATAATGGTGATGGCGGCGCCATTTTCGGAATATTCGGCAGTGAGGCGGACCGGTTTAAATTCGTCGGAAGTGAAGAATTCCGTGGTCTGCCCAATGATCACGCCGACGGCGGTGCCGACCAGAATTGCCCAGATGAAGCTGTTGTCGATCTCCGGGATGAGCAGGATGGCGACGGCCATTAAAACCGCGAACGCGCCGCAGGTGATGAACGTTCCCATATTGAGGGATTTTCCGGGTTTCCCGCCTTCCTCAACTTTGACCAGCGCCACGCCGACCAGGGATGCGATGATACCCAGCGAGCAGAGGAGCAGCGGAAGCAGCGTGTAGTGGATCTCGTTCATGGAAGCGCCGAGAAGCATGGCCGCGACCGCAGAGGCAACGTAGCTGTCGAAAATATCGGCGCCCATGCCGGCCACGTCACCGACGTTGTCACCGACGTTGTCGGCAACCACCGCCGGATTGCGCGGATCATCTTCCGGGATGCCAACCTCGACTTTTCCGACCAGATCGGCTGCAATATCAGCAGTCTTGGTATAAATACCGCCGCCGGCTTTCGCCAATAATGCCAATGAAGACGCTCCGAGCGAGAAGGCCAGAACGAGCTGCGGTTCTCCGGTGAGGAGGAAGATCGCGCTCATGCCGATCGTGGCGACACCGACGACAGCGAAACCCATTACAGCACCGCCGCGGAAAGCGATGTTAAATGATTTCGAAAGACTATCGGCCGCAGCGACAGCGGAGCGGACGTTTGCGCGGACCGCAATCTCCATTCCCAGATAACCGGCGATCGTGGAGCAAATCGAACCGACCAGATAACAGATCGCCGTCTGGATACCGCGTCCGCTGCCGTCCAAAGTGTAAACCACAGCCAGAATTACGGCCATAATAATGGATACGATCAGCAAGGCTGTATAAAGTTTTTTCAGATATGCGCGAGCACCTTCGTGAATCCAACCGGCAACTTCTTTGGTACGTTCGTTGCCGTCATCCTGTTTCTTCACCCAGAAGAACAGGTAGAGGCCCAAGCCGAGCGAGACGATACCACAGACCAAGCCAAAAACCAACCAACCAGTAGTATTACTCATTTACTACCCTCCTATATATGTTCTTTACGGATTCCTGATTTTTCGGGAATCCCGGCTGAAGTTGGGCTGTTGATGTTTGAATTGGCGGATCGCGGACAGGAAAAGCTTCTTTGGTACCGATAAACAGACCAATTCAACCATTATAATTTTACCCGTTTTCCGAAAATTTGGGGTAAGAAGATGGCATCGATTCGAATTTTGGTTCGGGTATCGGAAGGCTGTGCATCATTCTAGTGTTCACATTTGCTGCATATACAGCAAATGTGAACACGCATACGGTCCACTTCTCTGTCTTACTTCGTACTGCTGTTCCAATACGATGAGATCATTCCTCATTAGCTTACTCTTGTTTTGCATTTTTAAGAATGATGTAGCGGGAGTCTATTGGATATTGCTATTCAGGAAGGAAATGAGCAAAACAAACAAAATTGCGGAACGAGCCGGATATGAGACGCAAACGATAGTTTTGCGACTATCGAAAACTACACCATTCTCAAACGTTGTATCGCAGCGGAACGTTTTTCATGTCGTTTGACTACCATCGAAAACTACACCATTCTCAAACAGAAGCAGATGT
>CALAEB010000299.1 GCA_937890875.1 uncultured Anaerolineaceae bacterium
AATATCGTGACAGGCCAAGGGGCAGTGAATCGAAGCTCAATACATTTTCTGATGGATTCCGGGTTCTGAAAACAATTTTTAGATTGTATAAAGATTATCGGCCTTTTTCTTTTTTTGGCATATGTTCGTTGATATTGCTGGTGATAGCCGTTGTTCTGTTTATTCCGGTGTTCATTACTTATAAAGACACAGGGCTTGTTCCAAGGTTTCCAACGCTTATTATATCCAGCATGTTTGGAGTACTCGCAATGTTGTCCTTCTCTTGCGGCCTGATATTGGATACGATTGTCAATAAATACAGACAACTTTTCGAACTTCATCGCAATATGATTGACTTTCTAAAAGACAAAAGAGACTGATTGGAAAGGGCCTTTAGCGTCGATAAAATCGTTCCAAAGCTTTTTTTTACAGGCCAGATATCAAAAGTTGATTGTGATCATAAAGACAACATAAGGCCACACCCGTGAGAGGTGTGGCCTTATCAATTCGTCTTATCCCGCCGCCACATTCGCCTTGAACAGCGGACGGTGATCCGTCACGAACACACTCAGGAAATGGCGCGCCTTGATCCGTACCTCGTCATGCGTGAACAGCGCCCCGCTCAGCTGATTATCTGCCACATAGATCTCCGGCATCAACCCGAAGCGCTCGCCCACGAAGATCGCCGGCGCCAGCGCCGGATCCGCCACGGCCGCCCAGTCGTCCGCACCGGTGAACTCCGGACAGGTGATCACGTCCCCCGGCAGTCCGCGCTGCAGATTTTCCGCGTGATATTCCGCATCCCAGGCCAGCGCCGGGTATAAAATGCGCTGCGCGGTCAGCCGCAGCCGGCGTGGCACCAGCAGATAGCGCGCGTCGATCGCCAGTTTAGGAGAATCCCCCGCGCCGGCGACCAGCATCGGCTGGTCAAACACAGCCTGATTCGCCGCTTCCCACGAAGCGCCGGAGAGTGCCTCCATCCCCAGATTATGGTGCTTTGCCGCATCAAACACCGGCGTCCCGTCCGCCATTGCCGGACCCTTTCCTTCGTTGGCCAGGAACACCGCCGCCACCAGCGCCGACAACCGGCGCAGCCCGGCGGTAGCCAGCTTGACCGGAAACTGGCGCAGCCGCAACGTGTCATCCCGCTCGAACATCTCGATCGTCAGCCCGAGATAACCGCCGTATTTCGACCAGGCGCCTGTTTCGGCCGAATCCTTCACGCCCAATTCGACATATGAACCGCCTTCCGCCACCGAGGGCAGCAGGCTGATCTCCCCCACCAGAATGCCGCTGATCGGCTGCAGATTATTGAAATGTTCCACCGTCACCACCGGTTCCCACCAGCGGTACCCGTTCGCGCCGAGCTCTTCCCAGCGCTGCGCCACCAGCTTGTTCAGCGTGTTCTTCAGAATCGCAGGCAGATCAGCCGAAAGCGAAAAATGCGCCCGCGCCGGGTCATAGCCGCCGTGAAAGTCATAATCGCCGGTCATCAGTGTGTACAGCTCGCGAATGCCGCTCAGCCTGCGCGGCTGCAAGCCGGCCAGTCCGGACGGACGTTGAGCCCGCAGCAGATCATGCACCGCGGCGCTGATCTGATCCTCACTGCTATACATTGCGTGGATACGCCCACCGGACTCGCCAGGCTCGCCGGCAATCAGCTCGCTGACCAATTTGCGGTGATCCTCGATCGCATCCATCAGTTCGGAGGGTTCGAAGACGCGGTTAGAAAACTGCCGGCGCACGCGCACCGCCACGGCGGGCGGCAGCTGAGCGGAGAGCAGCGCAGTGTCCAGCAGCTGGCGGCACATTTCCGCACGCAGCCGGCGGACTTTCGCCGTCTCTTCCGCCATCCCGTTGAGTTGTTCCTGGCTCTCCCGCAGGCTTTCCATCGCCTTGCGGTCAGTCTGCAGCTGTGCGATCAGCTGCGTCTCCCGCTCCCGGGTACGCAGGTTGTTCTGCGCTTGCAGCAGTGCACCGCGCCCGGCTGGATCGACCTGCGTATCGGCGGTATAGATGCGCATGATTTCCGGCACTTGACCATCCTCCTGCCGGTAGGAGAGACCGGCCGCGAACCGGAGCGTCGGTTGGCTGCCGCCGGCGGAAAAAAGCTGCCGGTTCCATTCCTGCAACAATGCGCTGCCCGCGCCGCCGGGGACGAAGCTGCAGCGGATGCGGCGGAGCGTTTCGTCCCAGACCGGGCCGGATAACAATCCAGTCAGCAGCCCGGCCGGCCTGTGGCCGCCGTTGTTCGCGGCGGAATCCGCCGAGAGGAAGCATTCCACCTGGTCCAGCAGCGGGACGGTTGCAATCAGTGTCTCCGGCGGGAATTGCCGTTCATCGGGTCCGGACGGCTGGACGGAGAGAAGCTCAAAGCTGCCGCCGTCCGCGGATGGCGTGCCTTCCAGATACAGTTTGCCGCGGCTTTCGGCCGGGCTTTGGGGTTCCATAAGATTTTTCCTTTCGGTTAACTTTATTTTCCATCTGCAAAATAGAAAATAATTTCTATTTCATTGTAGAAGAAACGGTTTTGAAATACAACTCCCTAAACGGATAGTCTTTTCTCCGGCCAATGGGGGGGAGGGCAGCGGATAAAACCGGAATGAAGCCGAAAAACGCGTCACAAGATTCACCCAAAAGGACAGTCCGTCCATCTTACTGGAAGGAAACCGTTCGCCGGTGTATCGGGATGACAGGTTCTGTGTTTTTAGTATTTTTGTGCAGCGCAAAAATACTAAAAACACAAAATTCAACTTTTGACACTTTAACAAAATATGGAAAGAAGACGCAGATGCCCTTTTTATCCGAAAGGGCATCTTGGATTTCGAACGGCTGACAGGGGAACCGTTTTTGAATAAAAAGCGGAGTCTATGTATAATCAAAAGAAAATTTCACGCTCTGTTTCCAGAGATCCACGACATCCGGAGGCCTACCATTCCCGCCAAGAAAACATTCCTGTACGTTACTGAAAACTACGGATTTCCTTTGCTCTTTTTCGTCATCGGCATAGCGTCGCTGATCCGTTCCATGGGCGTAAATTTCCTGTTCGTCCCCGGCGATCTCATCGACGCCCGGTTCAACAACTACGTCCTTGAGCATTTTTATTTGTGGCTCACCCGGCCTGATTTCAGCCTGTGGGACGCAAACTTTTATTATCCTTACCGGATGACATTCGCGTTCAGCGACAACCTGTTCGGAGCCGCTCCGTTTTATGCCGCCGTCCGCGCGATCGGGTTCAGCCGTGAGACCGCCTTTCAGGCCTGGTATCTACTCGGTTACGCGCTCAATTATCTCAGCGCGGCTTTCGCGCTGCGTAAGATCAGCCTCAGCCCGCTGGCCGCAGCAGCGGGCGCGTTCTTCTTCGCTTTCGGCATTCCCATGCTCGCGCAGGAAGGACATCCGCAATTGGTCTACCGCTGCGGCGTTCCGCTCACCTGCTACTTCCTGTGGGATTTCGCCCGCCGGCCGCGCCTGCACAAAGCGATTCTTTGCCTGGCACTGCTGGTCTGGCAGTTCTACCTGACCATTTACATCGGCTTCTTCCTGACGCTGATATTGATCGTCCTCTTCTGTGCCATCCCGTTTTTCATGCGGGAGGAATCGGCGTCGGTTTCCACAGGCCGCCTGCGGCAGGCCGGAAAAGCCGTCGCGCATGCATTTTGTTTCTGGCCGATGCGGCTTCGGACCGCCTGGCAGGAAAGCCGCATCCCCGGCAAAGGATCCTTGTTGATCGGAATTCCGCTTTGTCTTGCGCTGCTGGTCCTGCTCTTCCGCCCTTATCTGGAGGTCAGCGGCCTGTATGGTCTGGGACGGAACAAGGATGAGATCGCGACCATGCTGCCGCGGTTGGGCAGTTATTGGATCGCGGACAACGCCCTTTTCGGCGCCAACATCCTCAGGGAACTGCCCATGCGCCACGAGCATCAGCTTTTTCCCGGCCTCGGCGTCAGTCTTTTGGTCATCATCGGTCTGCTCTGGAAGCAGCCGGAAGACCGGGCCGGGTTCCGACGCAGCCACAT
>CALAEB010000300.1 GCA_937890875.1 uncultured Anaerolineaceae bacterium
TTACTGACCCGAGCGATTGGGCAGCCGTGGCGGACCCGGCGCTGGCGCCGGCGATTTACGTCGGCGAACGCTTCGGTCTGATGCCGGAAATCTATCTTGCGGACAATCAGCTGTCCGGCGCGCTGTTCACGCATGATGAGGTGCGGATCAAGGCGCGCCATTTTCTGAGCGTGTTCGTGGCGGATTACCGCCCGCTGTACAAATCAAACGTCGCCGACGGCTGAAAAAAAATTCAAATTGTTTATGAAAGACAAAAAGGAAGGAAACCATGGGCATCGCTATCATCAAATCACGCAAATTTTGGGCTGCCATCGTCGGGCTGGTCTTCTCGGTTCTGGCAGTCGCCGCACCGGATTTTCCGCTCAGTGAATAAGCCGTTTCCAACGCCGTCAGCGTCCTGGCGGCCTATATTCTGGGCGTGGCGCTGGAAGACGGGTTAAGCAAAAACAAGGACCGTTCATCATAACTTCTGTCCGGTCAACCGGGTGCAACCTGGCTGAACAAAAGGCCGGACATTCGATTGGATAACGCTCCGCTCCGCCCGGCAGCCTGTCATTCCGGGCGGAGCCTCAGGATTTCGAGTTCGGAAAAACAGGTCACAGAAAAGGAACAATGATGCAGACAATCGGCGAATATGAAGCCGCAATCCGGATCCTGCTGGGGGATGAAAACCGGAAACGGTACAGTGAAACGATGATCCATACCGCAATGCGGACGGCGTTGACGGAATACAGCCGCTTTTTTCCCGGCAGGAGTGAACCGCCGCAAAACGACCCGCAGCAGCCGGCGGCGGAAGACGGGATCCCGTCCGCTCATGCAGTAGAAATCTGCCGCGGAGCAGCCGGTTATGCCATGCAGATCCGCGCCGCCGCCGTGACCGAAGTGTTCGGACGCCGCAGTGAAGACGTCCGCAGTCTGCTGCAACAGGGGGAAACGCTGTGCGGCCGCTACCGGAAAACGCTGGCGGCGCTGAGCCTGACGGAAACCGGCAACCCTGCGCTGCCGGACGGAGCCGGATTTCCGCCATAACCATACGCGGACATTCCGGGAATTCGACAACAAACACCCCTTTTCGCTAATTCAATGCTTTTGATGCCTGATCAAAATTCAAAATGCGGAGGGGAAACACGAAAACCGCGCCGCGTTTGTCCGTTCATTCTGGACAAACGCGGCAAATAAAAATCATTTGAAAACCGACCCAAAAGGAGGCTTATGAACGAACCGGTCTGGGTTCCGGGTGAAAACTGCGATGTCATCCTGAAACATCCCGCGCATGCAGATCTGCCGCTGGTCCTTTACCGCCGGCCGGCCGACAGCCTCGGCCCGCGGGTCCGCATCCATTATGAAGTGTACTGGCCGGAAGGCACGGCGGAAACGGAAGAACCGGTTGAAGTGCGCCATTTGTGGTTCACCGCGTTGGTCGCCGACAGCATTCTCTGCCCGGATGGTTCCTGGTACCCGCTGGAGCTGTCCGAAGTGCGCAGCAGACTAAAC
The DNA here is from genome assembly GCA_937890875.1 of uncultured Anaerolineaceae bacterium. GTDB lineage: Bacteria > Chloroflexota > Anaerolineae > Anaerolineales > Anaerolineaceae > Flexilinea. Next base: position 1,495 of record CALAEB010000300.1, read on the forward strand.
ACCATTCTGCTGGAAAAATCAGACATCCGGCTGACGACCACCGCCGGAACCATTCAGGGGCTCTACGGGGAAGATCATGTCGTCATCGATACCATCTATCCGGCAGCGCATACGCTGGAAATCCATCTGAGCACCCGTATTCTGACGGATATTCCGGTCGAGCCGGCCGTCTCGCTCTGGCTGGCCGATCCTGCCGACCGTTCTTCGCTTTGGGGCACCGCGCTCTGGAAATGAACCCCAGCAGACAAACAGGATTCGGAATTTGAACGACTCTTTTCGGAAAACGACAGAACCACGGAGCCTGTATGCCATATTTGGTTGGGGTGTCAAAAGTCGAATTGTTGAAAAACAGAACAACAAATAACTCCTTTCGGGAAAATTTACCCTTTTGGCACCCCAACCATCTTTCAAATCGCTGACTGACAAAACAAAGGAGAAAAACCATGCCTTATCCACTTTCATCTGATGTAACGCCCGGCGAGCCCACACTCGCCGCCCAATATAACAACCTGCGGGCGGATGCGCTGTATTTCGGCGGAAATCCGGCCGGCGCCGCCGACCTGCGCTCCCTCTTCGCCGACTATCTGGAAGGAATCCGCCTGACCGGGAGCGAGACTACGCTGACACTGGAAGCATCGTCCGCCGAACCCTGTGCACTGGTTCTGGACGGACTGCCGGCAGTCGTGCGGACGCCGCTGACAACCGAGATCAGTCCCGCCGCCTTCCCCTCCCCGTGCCTGCTCTGGATATTTATCCGCAGCGATGGCGCGGAGCCCGCCGCGTTCAGCCTGAACGTGTCTGAATCTCCGTTTGAAACCACGGGGACCCGCCGGATCGGCCGGCTGGAATGGACGGGGTCAAAAATCCTGCCGCACAGCGTGATGAACCTGCGGACAGTTCAGACAATCCAAAACCTGCCCCGGCCGGAGGTCTGTCAGGGCCGGCTGACGCTTACCTCCGGACAGCCGTTCCCGACGGCGGATATCAGCCAGCAGGAAACGCTCTATTTTACCCCCTGTCTTGGCAGCCGGATTTCGCTGTATAGCCTGGTTTCCGGCTGGAACACGGTTGCTTTCGGTCAATTAAGCACAGCGCTGGACGGATATCTGCCGGAATACTGCTACGACGCTTTCGTCGGGCTGAACAGCGGCGGGAACCCCGCTCTTTCGCTGATCGAATGGGCAAACCTGAACGCCCGGGCGGAAGAACTGGTCTATCAGGATGGGATTCCGGTGCTGGCTTCAGCAAAAAAGTGGCGGTATGTCGGAACGATCGGATTGACGGATGAAGGAAAGACCCGCGACACCCTTTCCGAACGGAATATCTGGAATTTATACAATCGCTGGAAACGTCCGCTGCGCAAGACCAGCAATGTCTCCAACCAGCAGAACCCGGTCCAGAACGCCTGGGTGCCCTATGCCGGGGACAGCGAGCTGTTTGTCACCGCGGTCATCGGGCTGGATTTTGCCGACCTGACACTGCATGGGAAAGGATCGACCAATCCGCTGACCTCAAACGGATCGGCCCTGGGAATCGGGATTGACACCAACACGCAAAGTTTTTCCGCGAACACGAACGCGGCGGATTTATCCGCTTTTTCTTTCAGTCCCGGTGAACTCAGTACCTTCCTGGAAAATCGCGGCGGCGGAAGGATGCTCGGAAAGCACCGTTATCATTTGATCAGCTATACGCGGAACGACTCTCATTTTTTTAACGGCACACTATATCCGGAAAGCGCCGTCGGCCTGTCCGGACACGTCAACGGATGAAGGCCGTTTGAGCTGGCGCGGCAAAAATCCGCCGCACCAGCTCAAACGGTTCAAACTATGGCGTGAATGGAAAAAGTCAAATTGCGGGGATAGGGAACCTGCGGTTCTATATTTTGAATCGCCAGTCCGGAGGCCGGAATCATTTTGAAAGAGATGGATTTTCAGTCTGAGCGGAACAGTTCAGTTCCCGGTTCAGCAGGCCCCAAATCACCCAGAAAACCGGCGAAACGATGACCGAACTGGAGGTGAAAAGCAGCTGAATTGACGAACAAAGCAGCGCGAACCCAAGAATCACCCGCGGCGGGGTTTTCCGCCGTTTCAGCCAGCGCAGCGCCTCCCCGCCGAGAGCCAGCAGATAAATCATCAATCCGGCAAAACCCAAATTCACCAGCAGCGAAAGGTATTCATTCTCGGCATGATCGAACAAAAAGTCCTGTTTCATCTGTTCCCAAATCTCCGGACGGTACGCATCGGTGAACCGGGGGCCGAAAGCGTCCGGCCCGCTGCCGAAAAGCGGATATTCG
>CALAEB010000301.1 GCA_937890875.1 uncultured Anaerolineaceae bacterium
GGAACTGCGGACACATAAACCGGTATGACTTTTGCTGCCGGCAGCGCGCTGGCGGACCGGACATCGCGGATCAGATAAGTATCCAGCGACCAGCCGTCGTTCGAAACAGCCGCAATCTGCCAATCCTGCCCATCTTCCGTGCTTTGCCAGATTTTTTTCAAAAGATCGGCGGAAAATCCGTTAACCGGCGGAAGCGAAAATTGGACCGTTTCTCTGGTGATCCGGTATCCCGGGCCAAAAACTTCCGCAGGATCATTTTGTGAGTCTCCGGGATAAGACGCCCGGATCGTAATTTCCTCACTGCAAATTTCCGGATAAGAGCTGTCTCCTGTCAATTGCGGTTCATCCGTGCAGCCCGCAGGGATCCGGCAGGTCACCAGCGTCCCGGCAGCCGTACACCCGGTTATTGATTGCGCTCCGGCAAAAACAGAGACCTTACCCGGATCAAACGCGGCTGCGTCGCCGGTGAACAGGATATCCACGCTGAGATCCATGTCGACTGGCACCAATGAGGATGGGAATTGAATGTCGGGAGCGCCCGTCTGATAAAGCGGACCAATGGAAAGGCCGGACGGCACACGATGAATTTCAGCCGGCATTCGAATGATTTGTTCCGCCGGTTCATACGCGACCACAAATCCGGGCGCTTCCACCGCAACGCTCAAATATTTTTCAGCTTCGGACAGAACAAAATCTCCCCGCAGGATCCGAAAATCACAGCCGGCGGCCCATGCTCCGGTCGAAGCGCTCAATGAAAACGGCAGAATCAGTTCGCCGGAAGGCGTAACGCAGCTGCCGCCAACGGACGGATGAGCTAAAAGAGGCCATTGGATCACGGCGGACACGCCGCTCAAGTCAAAACCGGACAGCGACTCATCCGAGCTTGCGTCACGGGCAATGACGCTGAGCGCATAATCAGCCGAAAGTTCAAATCCGTCTGTTTCAGCGGCCGGCAACGGCAGATCCACCCCGTCCCGCCGCAGTGTCGTTTGTACGGTTAAATTCGCGGCGGACACCGGCGCGACAGGATAAGTGTCCTGGATCGTGTTGGTGGCTGCCGAATAGAATTCAACCTGCAGAAGGTTTTCCAACCCAGGCAACAGGGGAGCAAAATAGATCACGGTCTCCGGATTATCTTCCGGAACAGAATCAAAGCGGAATGAACAGCTGCGCCGGAACGCATTTTCCGATGCATCAGCCGGCTCACAGGACAACAGATCCAGATAGGCCCAGCGGATATCCGCCGGAAAAAGGTCAAGCGTTCGAAGCAGCGCTTTTGCGTAGTCCGACAAAGGAGCGGCAGCAGTATTCAGATCCAGCATGAGCGTAAACGGCCGAAAAACGACCGGATCCGGAGGAGGTGTGACAAAACCCCGGATGATTTCCGTTTGAAAAGGTTGTCCGGGCGAGGCGATCCGAACAGATTTTTGGAAAGCGCTTGTCTCAACGAACATTTCAATCGGACCGACCGGTGCATCCGTATCGACAGAGGCAGGAATGCGGAAAGCGCAATCCGCGCTCCAGCTTCCGGGTCCGGACTCGGATAAAACCCCGACCCGATAGTTTCCGTCGTCATCAGGCATAAAACAATCCGGCAACTCACCCATTGCCGACAATAAATCCAGCAGGTCCCAGCGCACAAGAAGGCGGTCATTCCACAACGGGCTTCGTCCTGCCGGGATTCCGCTCACAGTTCCGAGCAGCGTATATTCTGCGATATCGGAATCACCCGGCCGTGTCACCGGCATGGGATTATTGGAGCGGTACAGGGTCGTGAGCTGATAATTCACCAGGCTTTCTGCCGGCGCCGTTCCGTCCGCAGGATCCAGCCGAAGCAAAAGCGAAGGCGTCAGCGCAACCTCCCTTCTTTGCAACGAATCCGGCAGCGGCAACTCCACATCCTGAAACGCAAACAAACGGGCATCGTTCTTTACCATCAGCTTAACCGGACCGGCGGATTGCAGATCGGTGACCACAAAATTACAGAATGCCTGCCGGAAATTTTGTCCGAGATTCGGTTCCAGCGAAAAAATGGTCTGGCCGTTTGAATCGATTTCACACAAGTCTTCAACGTCCGCGGCGGCGCCGGACAGCTGGGCGGAACGAATCGCATTCGCCCAATTTTCCGGCCAGGTGATGATACCAGGACCGATCGCTTCCGGCATTGACAGCGAATCCAGCAACTGCCCGCTGCTTTGATCGGCAAAAGCCGGCACCTGATAAGTCAGCCGGTAAATATCGCCTGCCAGCATCGTGCCGCAAACCGGGTTGAGCGAAGTGCAAAGCGGACCATTCTCGTCGGAAATTGTCAGCAAATGGGTTAATTCCCGCTTATGAACCGAAGATGGAATTCCATTCCAGCTGAACGGGGCCATTTGGAAATATCCGGCAGCTTTATCCCGGTCCAGATCGAAATGCATTGTTTGCGGAACAGACAAATTGACAGGCCGGGAAAAAACGATAAAACATTGAAAAGGGTCAGAATCGGATACGGAAAATTCACTTCCGGGAATTATGAACTGACCGGAATCCGGATGCAGATAATTCAGACAGGTGCTCCCTGCCGGATCCAGATTGGCGGGATTGAAAATTTCCGGCCAGTTTGCGGTCAAAGATACCTGGTCATCCAGACGGGTCCCGCTGGTCAATCGAAGCGTATAGGGGATGCCGACAGCCGGATCATAAACCGGATAACCGGTTTCGCTTTCGATGAACGCAGGCGTGATAGAGACGGTCTGCGGCGTGGGAATCATTTCCGCCAAAAGCTGCGGCGTGTCCGCCTGCAGCAAACCACTCCCAGATGGCCCGACCGACAGATTAATGTCAGTCACTGCTTCACTGACTTCGTCATTTCCGGCATAACGGAGGGTGACCGGCAGCCCATCGGCTCCGGAAGAAAAGCGCAATTGGCAGAAGGATGAGTTCACCCTTTCTTTACCGCCCTCATCACAATTCCTTCCGCCGGATAAGGTGCCTGCGGCGGCGGTAATCATGATGGCCGAACCGTCCGATGAGAGCTCACAGCCTTTGTTTTTAATATTGGCGACCGTACCGAAATCGGTGATCTCGCCGGAAGCAGTGAATCCGAAATAGGAAGGCTCAACCGTTATCATCCCGGAGCCCGAACCAAGATGGATCTCAATCGGAGCGGTTACCGCGGGCAGATGCTGGATCGCATCGATTTTTGCCCGTGAAGCGACATAGGCTGTCAGATTGATGACGCTGTCGGTCACATTGCCGTTACTGCCCGTCAAAAAGGAGGATACGGTCCTGACCGGCGAACCGCTCAGGCAATTCCTTCGGACATCAATATCGAAATGGTCATTTCGGAAATTCAGCCAATATACCCCATTGGCTCGCAGGGTATTTCGCAGGTTCCCAGTATCGATCATGGAAAGATATTTTCCGATGCTTACTTCGATCGGAATACCCGGACTTTTGACCGTGTAATTCAAATCCTGGATGTCCGCAAAATAAGTGATTACAGAGGGTTCCATGATACCGGAATTTCGGCAGTTCAGCTGCCAGAACCCGGCTGGAGCCTGCCAATTACAGGAAGACCGGCCCCAATTCATTGCGTTGGGCTGTAATTCCGCGACAATTCGCGCAGGATTACCGCTCGCTTCCAAAGCGGCCTGCCAATCCGCGTCCGGCGACGCTGCGCCGAAAACAGAATCCGCCACCCGGATATCCAGGCTAAAAGGTCTCGGAGACTCGAAACCCGGCGCATCCAATTTCACCGGGCAGGCCGGCCGGCCGCCTTTCAGGTAATACGCATCGAAAACCGTATCCGTCTCAGCGCTGGAGGCAATCAGATCCTTCCATCGGTACCCGGATAAAGATTCATCCGCGGGGTCAAAAACTCCTTCCGGTGTAAGAATTAGAAATCCCTTATGAACCCCGCGCACATCGAAGCCCGCTTTTTCACCCGCAAAGGAAACCGAATCTCCTTCATATTCGATTTCCAGACGGAAATTTCCGGCTCGCTGAACAAGCGGAAATTCAAGTGTCGCTTTTGCCCGCCCCGGCTGCGAAGGATCCCGAGTAAGCGGAACCGGCTGCGTGATTAAACAATAATCCGGATCGTCCTTATGGCATAACTTTGCGGAAACGGTGCCCGGCGCGGAAGCAAATTGGCCGGATTTCGCCGTCAATGTCACATTGGCATAAAATCCGCCGCCGGCCATGAATGAAGAATCCAGCGAAAAATACCGCAGCACCGGCGAAACAGATTGATCTGTTTGCGCCTGAATCACATGTGCCGGATCAGGCTGCGGAGAATCACAGGTCGAATAAGTCATCGCCTGGATGGCAACCTCGATTTCGACCATGGAAATCCTGACCGGAAAAGGATCGGATGCCGAACCGGCATAGACCGAATCCCCGGAATAATACGCCTCAATTTTCGAGATCATACTATTGATCAGTTTGAGATTGCAGAAGTTCTCTTTGTTTGTATCAACGGTGCAGGATGAATAGCCGTCGGTCACCAAAACCGTCCCGGTTAACGATTGTGGGCCCTTTTTCTCCGGCGTAACATTGACATAGACATAAATTTCTTCCCCGATTTCATAGATCGGTTTATCCGGGACCAGACCGCTGATTCTTGTCTTCGTCTGAATCCGCAAATCCTCCGCAACCTGTATGGTCACCGGAGCCGAGGAAACAGCCGCGTAAATATCATCACCGGCATATTCCGCAGTAATTTCCGAACGGCTGGCATTCGGCAAAGGCAAAGTGCAGTTCGTATCGCTTCCGGCGCTGATCATACAGGAGGCTGTTCCGTTGGCCACCCGGATAAATCCGCGCGGCGGATGGATATCAAAATTTTCGTTTTCAAAACTGACATAAACGGAAACCGAACTGCCGGCCTGATAAATCGCCTGTTCCGGAAAAATACCGGTTATTTCCAATTCCGGCACTTTTTTCCTTTGAATGGATATCGGTCTGGGCTGCGCCTCCGCCGGTTGGTAATTGGAATCCCCGGAATATTCGGCTGTCAATGCGGCATTCCCGCTTGAAGCCAACGGCAGGGAACAGGAAGTTCGCGGCAGCTGGACCGTGCAGTTGGCGGTGCCGTCACTGATAAGAATCGTCCCGGTTGGCTGTTGGTTTTCAAATATCCGGGGTGTGATCCCGATGAAAACGCTGACGGTTTCACCGGTTGTATAGGAAGAAACATCCGGCAGAACGGATTTGATTTCCAGCAAAACCGATCCGACTGGAGCAGCTGTCGGCGTCGGCTGCGGAGTGAACGTCGGGATTAACGTTTGTTCACCGACAATTTGGATATTCACCGGATCCGAAGAAACCGCAGCGTAAATGCTGTCGCCGGCATATTCCGCGACAATCCTCCCGGCAGTCAAATCGGTCAGCGGCAGCCGGCAATGGGTTGTACTTCCGACCGTCAGCAGACAGGAAGAAAAGCCGTTGGTTACTTTAACCCTGCCGGACGGGAATGGCTGATTGTTCTGTGGGGCGGAAATCTCCACAAATACATCCACCGAATCTCCGATGGTATAGGCAGGTTGCTTCGGGGAGAGTCCGCTGATTCGCAGTCCGGGCGTTTGTTTGCCGCCGATGGAAATGGCAGGGG
>CALAEB010000302.1 GCA_937890875.1 uncultured Anaerolineaceae bacterium
GTCATTAAAGGCGAACCTGAAAGCGAATGGCTGCTTGTTGACGCAAACGGACAGCGCATTGGCCGATTGGCAAGCCAAATTGCAAATTATTTGTTGGGGAAACATAAACCCAACTTTACGCCGGGTGTGAAAATGGGCGACTTTGTCGTGGTGATCAATTCGGCGCATCTGGCAATCGCCCCGAAGAAAATGACGTCCAAGTTTTATTACCGTCATTCGGGTTATCCCGGTGGTTTGACCACAACTTCACTGAAAGACATGATGCGGACTTATCCGGAACGTGTTATTCAGTCCGCAGTTTGGGGCATGCTTCCGCACAACTCGCACGGGCGTGCTTTGCTGAAGCGGTTCAAAGTATATTCCGGAAATGATCATCCGCACGGTGGTCAGAATCCGAAGAGCGTTAACTAAAGGAGCATGAATGGCCGGAAGATATTATGAAGGGATCGGTCGCCGCAAGGAAAGTGTCGCCCGTGTCCGTGTCAGCACCGGAACCGGGGATTTTACCGTCAATGAGAAGTTGATTGCGGATTACTTTACCCGTTTAGGCGATGTGGAAGCAATTCTGAACCCGTTTACCGTGATCAATCAGGATCTGAACAGTTATGACGTCTCTGTTCATGTCAACGGCGGCGGCGTATCCGGACAAACCAATGCGGTTCAGTTGGGTCTGGCCCGGGCGCTGGTGAAGATGGATGAAACGCTGAAACCTTCGCTCAGCCATGCCGGACTGCTGACGCGCGATCCGCGCATCAAGGAACGCAAGAAGCCAGGTTTGAAGCGGGCGCGTAAGGCACCTACCTACACCAAGCGTTAGGATCGCTGCCGGTGTACGGAGCAGGTTGATCTTGTACAGTTATCGCTGAAAACAGTAGCGATCAAATAAAAACAGGCGTGTCCTCAAATAAGAGGATGCGCCTGTTTGTTTTGTATGTGAAATAGGATGAATTATCCTGAGGGCACCGCGTCTGTCTATGGAAGGACAAATTTATTCACTTGACTGGCCGTGGTATTAACCACCCAAACGCTGCCGTCATTGTCAACAGTAATACCACAGGGCATCGACGGGCGGTCGATGTTTCCGCCGCCGCCATTCCAGGAGCGGATCAATTTTCCATCAACCATGAACTGCCAGACCAGGTTCCCTTCGGGGTCTGTGATCAGGATATCGCCTGCTTCAGTGAAAGCGATATACGGTTTATTGTCCAAAGATTGAGAATACCAGGCAGGGACTTCAAAAGTATGGACGACTTGGAAAGCGGACGGATCAGCGGCGCTGATGTCAAAAATCTGCACCCGTTGGTTCCATGTATCCGCCACCGCCAGTTGTTTATCATTGGATATGGCAATACCGACCGGTTCGTCCAATTCACCTTCGCCTACTCCGACACGACCGAATTTTCCGATCAGTTCTCCCTCGCTTGTGTACACCATGACCCGTTTATTACCGGTATCCGAAACGAATACCCTGCCATTGCTGTCCACCGCGACGGAACGCGGGCCATAGAAGGCCTTACCCGGTTCGGAGGGATCGTTAGCACGCCATACTGCCAAAAACTGTCCTTCCTGGCTGAATTTGAGGATGCGATGATTCCATGTGTCGGCGATATAGATCGTGTTGTCCGGTCCGGCCGCGATTCCCCAGGGCTGGCTTAATCCGCCCTGTTCGGCAGCGTCCCACATCCCGAGATATTCGCCCTCGGCTGAAAAATACTGAACCCGGTTATTGCCCGAATCCAACACATAGATTCGCCCGTCACTGGCAACAGCTACTCCGCGCGGTGCGTTGAGCTGACCGGTCTCGCTGCCCGTTGTGCTGATGGTCAGAACCGGGTTCAGTTCAACAAATTTCTCATCTTCAAATAGCGTCTCGTCTTCCGACAGATTTTCAGCCAGAACTGATAAATTCCCGAGCGACCATATTCTCTGCGGGAGACTCTTTCGGATATAGACTACCATTCGAAACGCCGGTTCCCAGGTTTCCAGTGTGAGATTATTTTTTCCGGTGACCTGAGCATATTGGGTGTAATCCCGATTTAGCCAAATGTCAAAAAGCGCCGAGCGCATCGTTGGATCGGCCAGCGCGTTCATAACTCGACCGGCAGTCAGGTTGAAGTAATCCTGATTGGGCCACCAGAGGCGTATGTATTCATACCGGAAATAATCATCCCGGACGACTGGTTTGAGCCGGTCTTCCTTATTCGTGTTGGCGATGATGATATCATAATTGCGCAGGTTCCGCGTAATGGTTTCATCGAAATCCAGCCGGTTCGGATAATCACGGAAATACCACCAATAAGGATAGCGTGCATCATTGTCAAAGGCTACTTTGATTGATTTTCCCTGCCCTGTCAGCGCGGCGATTTCTTCAATTTGTTGCAGCGCGATTTTTGGTCCCGGTGCGCCATGCGCATAGACTAAAAGTTCATTGGCATAGTCGTAATTGACGAAGGACGAGAAATAGGCAGTTCGGGCTTGTAACAGCAAGAGAATGCATAGGGTGACCATTGTGATCGTTTTCAAAATACTGAGACCGCTCCATTTTCTCCAGGCATTGACCAATATGGTGAGGGATATCAGAAAGACGATCGCCGCCAGAAGAAACTGGCTGGTCAATTTGAGTTGGGATGGGTCCATTCCCGCGAACGGCAATCCGGGGCCGCGCAAACTTCTCACGATACCAGCGGCAGAAATGCTGCCGGTGAACAGGCTGAACAGGCCGAGCCAGCCTGATTTTGTGCAAAATTGCTGCCATGGGAAGGTCTTGATCAACCAGCCGATTCCCCATGCGGCGGACAAGCTCAGCGGCAGTGTAATATGGACTGCCAGCCACGGCATTTTTTCTCCTGCAATCGAGTAAGCGATCAGGGCTGTCAGCGTCCAGTACAGGAATAACAGGATAACTGGCAGTCTTCCGTCATCCGGAGCGGACAAAAGATCCATGCGAGAATCGATGCTTTCCGGATTCTCTTCAGCAGTAATGGAGAAGTCTTCCACCGTAGTCAGCGCGTCCGGCACGATTTCAGGGGATGATTTAGGGCTGGTTAGATCGGTTGCGTTACCGAGAACTGAAGTTCCCTCTGATACAAAATCCGCTGGGCTGGCCGATAAAGAGTCCGAAGGGTGTTGCCAGAACCTGCGATGCCGGGCGGCAAAAACGATGGCAATCAAAGTGCCGGCGATTGCGGCGAATTCATATACCGGGCGCAGGACGAGCCCATAGTAATAGAGAGGCTGCCCGCCACGCTGCACTTCGTGCTGGGAAAGCCAGTAGCCAAGGCTGCCGAGGATGCCGGTAAAAAGGCCGTGTCCGTTCGAGAAGAGGGTGGTGTAAAAGGTGATGAAGATCAGGTAGAAAGCTGCCGCCGCATTTAGAAACACTTTCCGGTTCCACCAAATGCCGATCAGGAACGAAATGATCAACAGGAGTGCAAGGACAATTCCGGTCCGCATCATCCCGGCGGAAGAATAATCCAACGGATCCCAGCCTAGCAATTTCACCGGAAACGCCGTCAGCTGCGGTAGAATCAGCGCTCCGATAAAAACAATCAGGTTGAAAGCTGGTAGCCGGCGCAATTCCTGCCAGCCAGTTTGTCTGAGAAGAAAGGCCAAAAAAAACACTGTGGCCAGGACGCCGAGCACAGCCAGAACTGCGCCGCCGGCTGTAAGTAATGTTTCGGCCCCGGATAACAACAAGCCGGTTCCGGTGAGGAGCAGCAATGCTGCCGTCAGCAAAATGGCAGTCCCTTTCCGCCGGGTCGATTTCCGGTTCGCAAAGGTTTCCCAGAGTTCAATGAGGAAAAGGATCCCGCCGAAAAGTAGCAGCTGCGCAGTATAAATATATGAGACTTCCTTGGTGACGAACTGCATCGCCGTGACCACCGCCAACAGGTACAGCGAGAAATTGTCCCTTTTTTCAAGATAACGCAGCACCCCGTAAAACGTGAGTACCGCAAATAGTTCGATGAAAGCCTCATTTCTGGTGTATCGTCCGTAAAACAACAGTAGTGGGGATATCAGGAATATCAGTCCGCCCACCAGAGAACCAGTACGCCCAAGATACCGCCTGAACCCCATCATAACGAAAAAAACCGCTGCAGTGCTGAACAGCGC